>NZ_WIWH01000037.1:0-60229 GCF_009600035.1 Pseudomonas sp. FSL R10-2964
TCTGGCTCATAGGCGGCTCGGATCAGGTGGTCAGGCGTATTTCAGCACATTTGAAAACTTGTTCGGAGATTCCTTAGCGGAGCGAACGCCATGCAGTTATTCAAAAAGCTGTTGAATATTTTGGGGCAGGCTGAGCGCAGCCGTGCTCACGTGGATAACCCTTTTCTGGTACCGCTTGAATTTGAAAGCCTCAAGCGTGAGCTGAATATCGTCGAGCAAGCCCGGCGCCATGGCGAGCAGGGCTATCCCCCCGTGGAAGCCACCCGGCTGACGGCCATTGAAGAACAGATCCGCACGACCCTTGAGTCAGAACGGCACAAGGTGCTGGCCTGGGCCGAGGCGCGCATCGCCCTGGTGCAAACCCGCCTGACAGCACTGGATATTGTTGGCACGGTAAAACGTTGCGGCGAATTTGATCAGGCGTTCGAGCGGGCGGCACAGGACCTGCTGAACAATTACGCCGTACGCCTGCAACGTCTGGAATACCGCGCACGGGAGCGCGAGGCTGAATTGTGCGCCTTGCGTGCGCAAAATCACGCCGGGTATGGCAAACAGCAGAAGCGTCGCAACGAAGCACTGGGTGTGTACCAGGACGAAATTGCAGATGTACGCAACGAACTGATGGCACTCAAGCATGAGTTCCTTGAACAGTTGGAGTCCGATGTGCTGGCCTGCAATGAGCAACTGGTGAGGTATCAGTCAGTTCTGGACGAAAAACGCAATCTGAAACCGCGCCTGGCCAGTGGCCTGAACAAGGCCGAAATGGTCATGGCGGGGCTTGTGCAATGCTATCGCGCCGAAAACCAGCTGCACCGTAATGGTCGGCGGGTGCCGGCTTACTTCAGTGACAGTATTGTGTTGCAGTCGCTGGCACTGCCCGACAGCAATACGGCCGAGGATGAAGTGAACCTGGCTTTGCAACAGCAGGCACTGACGCAGCTGATTGAGCAGCTTGAGCCGATTCGCGGGCGGATCCAGTCCTCGTTCTTTCAAAAGTACAATCAGCTGATGCCCCTGTCCTGGCTGCCTGAATACCCTCCGGCCATGGAAAACCGCATCGCCGCAGAGCCGGTTTGACACCCCGCAGGCTGGTTGTCTAGGACCAGCCCAGGGTTGCCGCGGTCAGTAGCAGGTACCGGGTACCTTTGGCCAGGGTGACGATCAGCACGAAACTCCACAGCGGTTCGCGCATGACCCCGGCGATCATGGTCAGCGGATCGCCGATAATCGGCATCCAACTCAGCAGCAGTGACCAGCGCCCGTAACGCAGATAGAACTGCTGGGCCCTGTCGAGCTTTTGCTCGCTGACCGGAAACCAGCGCTTGTGCCGAAAGCGTTCCACCGAGCGGCCCAACAGCCAATTCAGTACCGAGCCCAGCACATTGCCCAGGGTGGCGACAGCCAGCAGGGTCAGGGCTGCATATTTGCCTGACAGCAGCATGCCGACCAACACGGCTTCCGACTGCATGGGCAGCAGCGATGCTGCGCCAAAGGCGGCGAGGAACAGACCCAGATAGCTGGTTAATTCAAACACGTAAACTTCCAGGGTAGATGGACACCGCCGCATACCTTGTGGGAGCGGGCTTGCTCGCGATACAGGCGCTGCAGTCTGCCAGACCAACCGAGGCGCTGCCATCGCGAGCAAGCCCGCTCCCGCAAAAGTTGGCTGGGCTGGCAGCGGCTAAAAGTTTTGCAATACCCGCCGCAGCGAAGCCGGCAGGGTTTCGCCGTGGCTCATGCCGTCGAATGTCTGATAGTCAACCGCCAGTCCCGGGATATCACTCAGTTCACCCGCCAGTTGGCGGATCAGTCTGTCTGGCTCGCCGTCGCTCGGGCCGCGCGGGTTAGCGGGTTCGGCCGTGCCGCGCATCAACAGCAAATCGGCCTTGTGCCCGTTCATGCGTTGCTTGAAGTCCGCGCCGGGGTGGATGTCGGCCCACCACAGCGACGGGCTGGCCGCTGCGTAACGGGCAAATTCGCCGGGGCGGGTGAGCAGGGCGTGCAGCACCAGCAGGCCGCCATAGGAATGGCCCCACAAGGTTTGCTCCTGCAGGTTGATCGGTGCCTTGGCCGCCACCGCCGGGCGCATGCGCTCGCGCAACAGGTCCAGGAAGACATCCGCACCGCCACTGGGCAGCCCGCTCAGCGGGTCGGTTTGCACGGTCAGGCCAGGCCTGTTCGGGGTGTAGTCGTAAGTGCGGGCAGTGCGCTCGATGCGCAGTGGTGTCTGGTAGCCGATGGCGACCAGTAATGGTGCCTTGCCACGGGCAAGATCCCGCAGCAGGTCGGCATCCAGTGCGCCGATGGCGGCATTGCCGTCGAGCATCCACAGCACCGGGAAACCGTTTTTCGGCGGCGCGGCATTGGGTCGACCGATCCATAGCTGATAATGGCGCTGGCCATCGGCGGAGTCGATCAGCAAGCGGCTGAAGCGGTAGTCCATATCTGTACGCTGCAGCAGGCGGGTGTCCATCAGTTGGTCAGGCGCGGGCCGGGCCTGGGCAGCTTGCCCGGGGAGGGCCAGGGCAAGCAGCAGCGTCAATGGCAGGGTCAGGTTTCTCATCAGGCGATCTCGTTATGCTTTAAAACGACGCGGTCAGGCTGGTGTAGAGCGTACGCCCCGGCTCGTTGTAAGTCGCCGCCCCGGCCCCGGCGATATTGGTCACACCTTGGGCGTTGCCCTCACGGAACAGGCGCTTGTCGAACAGGTTATCGATACCCGTGGTCAGGCTCAGGTTGGCGGTAATGGCGTAGGTACCGCTGATGCCGGCAATGGCATAAGGCGAAAGCTGGTTGTTGGCGGTGCCGGTGACGCGGTCGCCGTGGTAGTCGAATTTTTTCGGTGTCTGTTTGCCGTACCAGGCCACGCTCGCTTGCAGCGACAGGTCATCGGTTGCCTGCCAGTCCAGCATGGAGTTAAGGGTGTAGCGCGGGGTGACGGACAGGGCGTCACCGGTCTGCTTGTTTTTCGATTGCAGCATATAGGTGAAGTTGTTGGTCCAGGTCAGTTGCGGCGCCAGGGGCAGGGTAAGGGTGCCTTCAAGGCCTTCGACCAGTGCCTTGGGTACGTTTTCCCACTGGTAGATCGCGGCATTGGCATAGGTGCCTGTTCCGCCCACGGCATTGCCGATGGGGCTCATGCCGGATTCGATCTTGTTTTTGTAATCGTTGCGAAAGTAAGTCAGGCCCGCGACGACGCCGTTTTCCTTGTACTCGATGCCCAGTTCCTTGTTGACGCTGGTTTCGGCTTTCAGGTCGGCGTTGCCTTGCAGGTAGCAACTGGTGCTCTGGCCATAGCAACCCTGGCCGCGGCTGTAGAGCAGGTAATCGGGGTTGAGCTGGTACAGGTTAGGCGCTTTATAGGCGCGGGCGATGCCGGCCTTGAGGGTGACTGTTTCGGTCAGGGCATGGGACAGGTTAAGCGACGGGCTCCAGTTGTTGCCGACCACGCTGTGGTGGTCCAGACGCAGGCCGGGGGTGAGCATGGTGCCGGGTAGCAGCTCGATATTGTCGGCGGCAAACAACGAGAAAATCTGCGCCGAGGAGGTGGTGCTGCGATTGCTGCTGCTCAGGCCGCTGACCGAACCGCCTTCGCTGGTGGACTGGGTGTTGGCGCTGGGGTCGTCGAGCTTTTGCTGGGTCCATTCGCTGCCCAGGGTCAGTGTCTGGTCGAAACCTGCGTGCAGCGGCAGATTGACCTCGCCGTGGGCGGTCAGGTCGCGCAATACCGCAGTATAGAAATCACCACTGCTGAAAATGCCTTCGGTGCCGCCTGCCAGGCCTTCGTTGATCCGCGTATTGCGGGTTTTTTCGTATTGCAGGTAGGCCATGCTGTTACCAAAGTCCCATTCACCACGGTGGGTCAGGGCATAGGTTTCGCGGTAGGTACGGTTGGTCTCGTGGCCCAGCAGGCTTTTGACGTAGGCGTTGCTGTTGGTGTTTTGCGTATCGCCGGTATAGAGGTTGCCCTGACGGCTGTAACCAGCCTCGAAGTCGAGGGTCTGCTGCGGGGTCATGCGCCAGCTGAGCAGGCCGTTGACATCCTTGTTGCGCACGCCTTCGCGGCCAGCGGGCAGCGGGCAGGGTGCCGGACTGGTTGCCGGTGCGCTCTGATTCATGGCCTGAGTTGATGTCCCAGTCATCCGGGTCGGTCTTGGCGATATTGCCGTATACGCGATAGCTCAGGTTGTCGGTGAGCGGGCCGTTGAGGCCGAAACTCACGCGCTTGCTGGCGCCTTCGTCCTTGTGGGTCGGGAAGTTGGAATAGACCGTGACGTCGCCGTGGGTTTCGGCCCCGGCCTGCTTGGTGATGATATTCACCACGCCGCCAGCCGCGCCGTTGCCGTAGAGGGCGGCGGCCGGACCGCGCAGCACTTCGATGCTCTCTACCTGATCGGCAGGTACCCAGTTGGTATCGCCACGGCTGTCACGCTCGCCGCGCCAGCCGTAGCGCACCGAATTGCGGCTGTTGACCGGTTTGCCGTCGACCAGGATCAGGGTGTTTTCCGGGCCCATGCCGCGGATGTCGATCTGACGGTTGTTGCCGCGCTGGCCGCTGGTGGAGTTGCCCGTGAGATTGACCCCGGGCATGGTGCGGATGATCTGCGACAGATCGTTGGACGGTGGGCGTTTCTTGATGTCCTCTGCGGTGATCACCGAGACCCCGGGTGCCTGTTTGGTTTCTTCCAGGGCGGTGGCAACCACGTTGGTGTTTTCCAGCTCCAGCGCGGCAGCGGCATGCACGGAGCTGGCCAGCAAGCAGCAGCCGGACAGAACGAAGGGAGCGATAGGGCGCAGCGCATGTTGCAACATCGGGTGATCTCCGGGACAGCCTGATACAGGAAGATCACGAATGATAATGACTGCTAATTGAGAGTAAAGCGCATTAACTTTCTAAACACTTCACTGTGGGAGCGGGCTTGCCCGCGATGGGATCGCCGCTGTTTGTCTGTTGAACCGAGTTGGCGGCATCGCGGGCAAGCCCACAGGGTTTTCTGTTTCAGTCAGGAGGACGCGCCACCGGCAACAGCACATGCATGTACAGCCCCGGCTGGCCATTGCTGGCCCACAACCGGCCCTGTTGCAGTTCAATGGCACGTTGGGCGATGGCCAGGCCCAGGCCGAAGCCTTCGCCTATCGAACCCTTCAGGCGCTGGTAAGGCACGAACAGGCTGGCCAGGTCCTGCGGATCGACGCCGGGGCCTTGGTCGCTCAGGCACAGGTGCCAGGCATCACCTTCACGCCAGCCGCTCAAAGTCACTTTGCCTGCAGGCGGTGAATAACGTATTGCATTGCGCAGCAGGTTTTCCAGGGCCTGGGCCAGGCTGTCGAGATGCACTTGCACGTAACAGTCTTCGCCCAGCAGACAGGGCAGTCGCTCGACCGGCCAACCGCTTTCAAAGCAGGCGTCTTCACACAGGGCTTCCCATACGGACAGTACCAGCACCGGCTCGCTTGCCAGTTGCGGGCGCTCGGTGTCCATCCAGGCGAGGTTGAGGGTGTCTTCCAGCAGGCGCTGCATATCGTCGATCTCGCGATCGAGTCGCTGGCGCATGTGCTCAGCCGGTAAATGGCTGTCGTGGGCGATGCGCAATCGTGCCAGGGGGGTACGCAGTTCATGGGACAGGGTGCGCAATAACAGGCGTTGCTGGTTGAGGCTCTGGCGCAGGCGGCTGGCCATGTGTTCGAAGGCCTGGGCCAGTTCCCCCAGTTCATCCCTGCGTTTGATCAGCGGCAGCGGTGCTTCACTGTCCAGGTCATCGGCACGCAAGGCGTCGGCGCGGTCACGCAAACGGTTGAGTGGCAGCACCAGGTGGCGGTAGATCAGCAGCCCGAGGAGCGCGGCCAGCAGCGTTGGCATCACGCCGTGACTGAGCACATGGGTCCAGGGTGTCAGGCCTCCGGGCAACAACCGCTCGGGAAGCTGGATCACCAGCTGGCCTTGTTGCGGCTGCCCGGGAAAGGGGATGCTGACATAGGGCAGCTCGTCCTGCAGACGTCGGCTCATGGGCCAGTTCAGTTGGCGCATAAAGGTCAACTGGCGATAGTTGTGGGCGGTGAGAGGGGTATTGCTCAGGCTTTGCAGGTTTGGCCCCAGTACCGTTACCCAGGTGTCCTCCCTCGCCATCAGCTCTTCGCTAAAACGTGCCAACCCGGCCGGGCCCTGGTTGTGCCAGATGCCTTCAGCCTGCTGTGCGTAGTCGGCCAGGTACTGCTGGTCGGCGGCCGAAAGAAAATAGGTGCGACGTTCGGCCGACACTCCCCAGATCCAGATGATCCAGGTCAGCAGCAGGCAGAAAGCGATTTGCAGCAGGGCCAGTTTCCATAGCAAGGGATGGCGGCGCATCAGGGGTTATCCATGCTGACCAGGATATAACCCTGGCCACGCACGGCCTGGATCTGCACATGCCGCACGCCAATGGCCGCCAGCTTGCGTCGCACATTGCACACATGTACATCCAGGCCGCGGTCCAGCCGGGTGTAGATGCGGTGAAGCACCTGCTGGTAGAGAAACGCCTTGCTCAAGGCCTCGCCGTCATGTTCGTGCAGGATGCTCAGCAGGCGGAATTCGGAGTGGGTCAGGCCTGCACTCTGGCCGTTGTGCACCACGTCCAGAGCCTCTTCATCAAAGCTCAGCCGCGGGTGGTGCGGCAGCCCCGGCGGGCGCTGGAACATGGCCATGCGCCGCAGCAGGGCATCGGTGCGGGCGTCCAGCTCGGCGAGGCTGAAGGGTTTGGGTAAATAGTCGTCGGCACCTCGGGTAAACCCGGTGATTCGGTCTTGCTCGTTGCCCAAGGCCGACATCAGCATCACCGGGACGTTTTGTTGCAGGCGCAGGGCTTCCAGCAGCGCCAGACCGTCCATGCCGGGCAGCATGATATCGAGCAGCACCAGGTCGAAACACTGCGACTGCAAAGCGCTCAGGCCCTGAATGCCGTCGATGCAGGATGTCACGGCAAAGCCGCGTTGCAGCAGATGTCGCTCCAGATCGTGGCGCAGCCTGAAGTCGTCTTCTACCAGAAGTAGCCGGGGGGATGTGTGCATAGGGGTTCTAATGAGAATATTTCACATTTGCGAATATCCCATCATTGGCCATGCTGCGCAAATGCTATCAAGGAAAGAGGGCAAGATTGCACAGCGGATCTGATCAACTACAGGTCGGATTCGCACAAAAAAGCCGTACCTGTATCTGTTCGAATGTTCCTCAACGACCCGCCTGCCGGCGGCTCCTGACGATCGATCAATGACAGGGACATATGCCATGCAAATGCCGAAAACCATCCAGATAAAGAACGGCGAAAAGGTCACTCCGACGTTCTCGGCCCAGGAGTACGCCAACCGCCAGGGAAAGCTGCGGGCCTATATGGCGCAGAACAATATCGATGCTGCTGTATTCACCTCGTACCACAACCTCAACTACTACAGCGATTTCCTGTATTGCTCATTTGGCCGCAACTACGCGCTGGTGGTGACCCAGGACAGCGCGGTGACCATCAGCGCCAATATTGACGGCGGGCAGCCGTGGCGCCGGACCATGGGCACCGACAACATCGTGTATACCGACTGGCAGCGCGACAACTACTTTGTGGCGATCCAGCAGGCGCTGCCCAAGGCGGGGCGCATCGGTATCGAGTTCGACCACATGAACCTGCTCAATCGCGACAAGCTCGCCAGCCGCTATCCCCAGGCCGAGCTGGTGGACATCGCCGCGCCGTGCATGCGTATGCGCATGATCAAGTCGGCGGAAGAACACGCCATCATTCGCCACGGCGCACGGATTGCCGATATTGGTGGCGCGGCCATCGTCGAGGCCTTGCGCGATCAGGTGCCGGAATATGAAGTGGCGCTGCATGCCACCCAGGCGATGGTGCGTGAAATTGCCCGTACCTTTCCCGATTCGGAGTTGATGGATACCTGGACCTGGTTCCAGTCGGGGATCAACACCGACGGCGCCCATAACCCGGTCACCAGCCGCAAGGTGAACAAGGGCGATATCCTCAGCCTCAACTGCTTCCCGATGATTGCCGGTTACTACACGGCGCTGGAACGCACCCTGTTTCTGGACCATTGCTCCGGCGAGCACCTGCGCCTGTGGGAGGTCAACGTCAAGGTACACGAGGCCGGCCTGAAGCTGATCAGGCCCGGCATGAAGTGTTCGGACATTGCTCTGCAGCTCAATGAAATTTTCATGGAACACGACCTGCTGCAATACCGCACCTTCGGGTATGGTCACTCCTTTGGCACCCTCAGTCATTACTATGGCCGCGAGGCCGGGCTGGAGTTGCGTGAAGATATCGACACGGTGCTGGAGCCGGGCATGGTGGTGTCGATCGAGCCAATGATCATGATCCCTGAAGGTCGTCCGGGAGCAGGCGGGTATCGCGAGCACGATATCCTGATCGTCAACGAACAGGGCGGGGAGAACATCACCTACTTCCCGTATGGCCCACAGCACAACATCATCAAAAAATAGTCATTGCGCTGCATTGTGGGAGCAGGCTCGCTCCCACTCCGAGCTCGATACCAACGTATGCGCACACAGATTGCGCAGCGTTTTCTGACCTGTTTACCCCTGCCAAAAAGAACACAATGAGGGTATCTGTCATGTCCCATGTCGCGACGTTGCTTGCCATTTTTCCATCACGCATCTCTTTCTCAGGAGGTGCTCAATGAGTATCCCCAGCGCAACTATCGCTTTGCCCCTGACCCCCGAACAGCAGATCGAGCGCCTCAGTGAGCGCAAGGCATTGCGCCGTGCCGCCACAGCCAGCTTTATGGGCAACTTTGTCGAGTGGTTTGACTACGCTGCCTATGGTTACCTGGCGACGGTGATCGCCCTGACGTTCTTCCCGCAAACCGATACCACCACCGGGCTGCTGGCCACTTTCGCGGTGTTCGCCCTGTCGTTTATCGTGCGCCCGTTCGGTGGTCTGGTCTGGGGGCATTTTGGCGACAAGTACGGGCGGCGCAGCGCCTTGTCCTGGTCGATCCTGATCATGACCGTGGCGACTTTTTGCATCGGCATGCTGCCCACCTATAACCAGATCGGTCTCTGGGCACCGGTGTTGCTGTTGTTGATTCGTCTGGTGCAGGGCTTTTCGGCCTCAGGGGAATACGCGGGCGCTTCGGCGTTTCTGGCCGAGTATGCACCTGAGGGCAAGCGCGGTTTTTATACCAGCATCGTACCGGCGAGCACGGCGGCCGGCCTGTTGTTTGGCGCGGTATTTGTCGCGGGCATGCATGCCTTGATGACGGTTGAAAACCTCCACGACTGGGGCTGGCGCCTGCCTTTCCTGCTGGCGGCACCCTTTGGCCTGGTGGGGCGCTATATCCGTGTGCATTTGCAGGACTCACCCAAGTTCCTGGAGATGGAAAAGCGTCTGGAAGCCAAGGAGTGTGCGACCCATGCCCCGGTTCGCGAGTTGCTCACGGTGCATCGTCGACCAGTGTTGATCGGCATTGGCGTGACCTGCCTGAATGCGGTGGCCTTCTACCTGTTGCTCAGTTACATGCCGACCTACCTGTCGACGGAAATGGGCATGAGCGAGAGTGATTCCTTTATCGCGTCCACGGTATCGCTGGCGACTTACATCGGCCTGATCTTTTTGATGGGCAAGCTGTCGGACCGCTATGGCCGCAAGACCATGCTGGTCAGTGCCTCGGTGATGTTCCTGCTGCTGACCTTTCCGCTGTTCGGGATGCTGGGCAACCCGTCACTGCTGGTGATCCTGATGATCCAGATTGCCTTCGGTGCCATCCTGGCAATGAACGACGGCACCTTGCCGTGCTTTCTGGCCGAGATCTTCCCGACCCGGGTGCGCTTCAGCGGTTTTGCCTTCAGCTTTAACGTGGCCAATGCCGTGTTCGGCGGGACTGCGCCGTTTATTGCCACCTGGCTGATTCAGATGACCGGCAACAAAATGGCTCCGGCCTGGTACCTGCTGGCCGCCGCGGCAGTGGCACTGGTGGCGATGCTGGCCAGCCGCGAGACGGCGTACAAGGCGTTGCAGGATTAACCTGCCGCCTCCTACCTCCGTAGCAGCCGGACGCAGCCTCGCTCCGCTCCTCAGCTGCTACGGGTGATGTTTTAGTGCAACGCCACCTGCTTGCGCTCACCAATGGGCGATACACCAAACAGGCGGCTATAGCACTTGGAAAAATGCGCCGCCGAGACAAAGCCACAGGCCAGGGCGATATCCCGCACTTGTGATTCGCTGCGCAGCAACAGGCTCCGGGCCCTGGCCAGGCGTAACTCCAGGTAGTACTGGCTGGGTGTGCGTTGCAGGTGTTTGTGGAACAGGCGTTCTAGCTGACGTACCGACACTTCGTTCAACCGCGCCAGGTCTTCCAGGCTGACCGGCTCTTCCAGATTGGCCTCCATGATTGCCACCACCTGACTCAGTTTGGGCTGCGATGTACCCAGCTTCTGGCGCAGCGGTACCCGCTGTTGCTCTTGCGGCCCGCGGGCTCGGTCACACAGCAGCAACTCGGCAGCGTGGGCCGCAATCTCGCGGCCACCCGGTTCGCGGGCAATCAATTGCAAGGTCATGTCCATCGACGCCACGCCACCCGAGCAGGTATAGCGGTCGCGATCCAGTTCGAATAACTGATTGGAAATAATGATCCCCGGGAAATGGTCCTTGAGGGTTTCGATATCTTCCCAGTGGATGGTGCAGCGATAACCCTTGAGCAGCCCGGCGCGGGCCAGCCAGTAGCTGCCGGTGCAGATCCCGCCCAGCGCCACTTGTTCGTGGGCCAGTTTGCGCAGCCAGTTGAGCACCGGGCGGCTGCTGAGGTGGGAGACGATCGGGTTTGAACCCACCACCAGCAAAATGTCCAGTTTTGGTGCATCGCCGATCACATAGTCGGGCAGGATGCGCATGCCGTTGCTGGCCATGACCGGATCAAGGGTGGGGGCAATGATAACGCTGAGAAACATTTCACAACGCGCTGCCATATTGGCCATGCGCAAGGTTTCGATGGCCGAGGCAAAACCGATGGTGGTGAAGTTTGGTATCACCAGAAAGCCCACGGTCTTCACGGCAGGCATATTTATCGGTGACGCTGTAACAGGCGTTGCCATCCTTACGCTCCTTATTATGATCCGGGACGCGTCTGGCGTCGGGGTTCACCCAGGTTGTTGCAGCGCCAGAGCGGAGCCGGCGGTGCAAGGCACTGTGTTGTAGGGCGTAACGAAGCATTTGTTGTGCCAGTGGCTAACAGCTTGTTATTGCGGCAAAAATTTATCGCTGACAAAGGCTGAATAGTCGGGCAGAACGGTTTCGATCTTGCCCTGCTCCTTGAGGAACAGGGCCGTCCCGGCGATATCTTTGGCCGTGCCACCCCCCAGCAACTGCGCCGACTTTTGCTCGGCTGCCGAAGGGAAGTGCGCGCCGTGCAGCAACTCGGGGATGTCTTCGGGGCTGGCGCCGGTCAGCCGGGCGATTGTCTGCACCTGCGGCGAATCGGTAGTCCAGGCGGTCTGGTGGGCGTTGTAGTCGGCGATGGCATCGAGGCTGACTTTGGCGAATTTAGCGACGATTTCCGGATGTTTGTCCGCGAAATCCTTGCGTGCGACCCAGACTTCAAAAGTCGGTGCGCCCCATTCGCTGACCTGGCCGGCGTCGGTGAGGATTTTCCCGGTCTTGCGAATTTCCCCCAGGGCAGGTGACCAGGTGAACGCGCCGTCGATATCGCCACGCTTCCAGGCTGCGGTGATTTGCGCAGGGCTGAGGTTGACCACCTTGACCTGCTGCGGGGTCAGGTTCCAGTGTTTCAGCGCGCCTAGCAGGCTGTAGTGCGACGTCGAGACAAAGGGCGTGGCGATGGTCTTGCCGATCAGGTCCTGCGGGCCGTTGATACCACTGCCGTTACGCACCACCAGGGCTTCGGAACCCTTGATCTGCGCGGTGACGATAAAAGTCACCAGCGGCACATTGCGCGAGGCCGCGGCAGCCAGCGGGCTTGAACCCAGGTTGCCGATCTGCAGGTCTCCGGAGGCCAGTGCCGACACCACCGCCGGACCCGAATCAAAGCGGCGCCAGTCAATCTTTTCACCGATGGCTTTCTCGTAACTGCCCTCGGCCTGGGCCAGTTTGGTGGGGTCGATGCCGGTGATATAGCCGATGGTCAAATCAGCTGCCTGCGCGCCGAAGCTGAGGCCTGCGAGGGAAAGAGCAATCAGGAGTGTGCGCACGGACATGGCTTGGACCTTGTTGTAAGAAGATAAAAAGGAGGTGTCCGGCGGTCCGGTGCAGCGAATCTAAGTGCTTTAAATCAAAGGGGAAAATACCGTTTTGGAACTAGCTTAGAGCGCCCGGCCACACACCCTGGTTGCGGCGTGCATGATCCGGGTCAAACGTCGTGGCGGTAAAAGCCGGTACAAGCGTCCTGTGAGGAGTCCATAACAAAACCAGCACGGCCCGTTTCGAGGGGACCACCCCAGATCGACGCCTTAAAGGAATAACGCGATGCTTTCTACCTTTCCACGTCTGGCATTAGCCGGCTTGACGTTGCTGTGTACCCTTGGGGTGCAGGCCAGCGAGCCGACCCCGGCAGCCAACCCCGAGAAAAACCTGATTGAACGCGGCCACTATGTGGCCCGGCTCGGTGACTGCATTGCCTGCCATACCGCCATGGGCGGGGCCGAGATGGCGGGCGGGCTCGAGCTGAAAACGCCAATGGGCACGATTTACTCGAGCAATATCACCCCGGATCCCGAGACAGGTATCGGCCAGTACAGCTTTGAACAGTTCGACAAGGCCATGCGCCAGGGCGTGACACCTGCGGGGAAAAACCTCTATCCGGCGATGCCGTATCCGTCTTACGCGAAGATGAGCGAAGACGATATGCGCGCCCTGTATGCCTACCTGATGCACGACGTGGCCCCGGTAAAAATGGCTAATCTGGAAGCCGATATGGGCTTCCCGTTCAACCAACGCTGGGGGCTGGCGCTGTGGAACTGGGCGTTTGTCGATAATCAGCCGTTTGTCCCCGACCCGGACAAAAGCGTCGAACTGAACCGTGGCGCCTATCTGGTGCAGGGCTTGGGGCATTGCGGCTCGTGCCATACGCCGCGTGGTATCGCCTTTCAGGAAAAGGCCATGAGCGATGACGGCAGTGCCGGCAAGCACTATCTGGCGGGGGAAACCGTCGAGCACTGGCGCGCCTTGAGTCTGCGCAACCTGTGGACGGTGGGGGACACCGTGCAGTTGCTCAAGACCGGACAAAACCGTTTTGCTACGGTGTCGGGCAATATGGCTGATGTGATCCACCACAGTACCCAGCACTTTACCGATGCAGACTTGACTGCCATCGCCAGCTATTTGAAATCGCTACCTGCAGGCAAGGATGATTTACCGATGCCAGCCGTGGCGATCACACCCGCCAAGGCACCGGATACGCTGTACAGCAGCCGTGGCGGGTTGGGTTACACGCAGTTCTGCGCTGATTGCCATCGCCCGGATGGCGGCGGGGTCAAAGGCATGTTCCCGCCGTTGAACGGCAACCCGGGGATCGTTGCGGCCAACCCGACGACACTCCTGCATATCACCCTGACCGGCTGGAAAACCCCGCAAACAGCAACGCATCCGCGGGTGTACACCATGCCTGGCTTCGCCCGGCTGGGCGATGATGAAATTGCCGAGATCCTCAGCTTTGTGCGCAGCAGCTGGGGCAACGCGGCTCCAGCGATCAAGCCAGGGCAAGTCGCGAAGATGCGCAAGCAGTTGAACCCCGAGACTGTCGACGAGACCGCCTTTGTCACCCCGCGCCTGGCCAATCTGCTCAGTGCCGCCAATGCCGATCAGGTGGTGCGCGGCATGCGCCTGCATCTGCAAACCAAGGCGCTGTTACCGGATAACGTCGGCAATGCCCTGAACTGTACCAGTTGCCACTTGAACGCAGGCACCGTGGCCGATGGCTCGCCTTTTGTCGGGGTCTCGGCGTTCTTCCCCGGCTATGCGCCACGGGCGGGCAAGGAAGTGACACTGGAGGAGCGGATCAATGGTTGTTTCCGTCGCTCGATGAATGGCCAACCCTTGCCCGTAGCCTCGCCGGATATGCAGGCGATGGTGGCGTATTTTGACTGGATGAAAATGAACACGGTAGCGGGGGACAAGGTTGCGGGCCGTGGCGTGGGCAAGGTCGATCCGAAAATCGTCCCCGATCCGGAAAACGGCAAACTGATCTATGCGCAGCAATGTGCGGTGTGCCACGGTGACGACGGCCAGGGCCTGAAACAGGCCGATGGCAGCTTTGTGTACCCGCCGTTGTGGGGCAACGAGTCGTTCAATATCGGCGCGGGCATGGCGCGCACTTACACGGCGGCGGCGTTTGTGAAACGCAATATGCCGATCGGCTTCCACGAGAAATTCCCGTTAGGGCAGGGTGGATTATCGGATCAGGAGGCAGTGGATGTGGCTGAGTACTTCTCCCATCAACCACGACCTGATTTTGTCGACAAGGCCAAGGACTGGCCCAAGGGTGGCAAACCGGTGGATGCGCGGTATTAAGGGCAAGCACTCCTTACCTCAAAACAGCGTTCGTGTTTGTGTGTTTGCCGGGCTTCAGCGAAGCAAAAAAAAGCCCCGCGACCGAATGTACGCGGGGCCAAAAAATGGTTGGTTGCGGCCAACCAAAGGAGCTCGTTGAATCAGTGCGCGCTGGCGACAGTCTCGGCTTGCCAGCCGCCGCCCAATGCTTTGTAAATAGCCACTACGCCGCGATACAGCTCAACCTCGGCCTGGGCCTGGCTGTCTTCTGCCGCAAGACGCTCGCGCTGGGCATCGAGCAGCACCAGAAAGTCCACCGTGCCTTCGCGATAGCGAATGGCTGCGAGGTCAGCTGCTGTACGACTTGACTCACTTTGACGTATTAACGACAGCAAGCGCTGTTGGCGTTTGCCGTAGTCACTGAAGGCGTTTTCCGACTCTTCCAGCGCCAGCAGTACTTGCTGCTCGTAACTGGCCAGGGCGCCATCGGCCTCTGCATCGGCACCGCGCAGTCGTGCCCGCACGCTGCCCAGGTCAAATGCAGGCCAGGTAATGCGTGGGCCCAGTGCCCAGGCATTGGCTGCTGCTGAACCGATTTGCGAGCCACGCCCGGCAGTAAAACCGAGGAAACCGCTAAGGCTGACCCGCGGGAACAGGTCGGCCTTGGCCACGCCGATACGGGCCGTCGCCGCTGCCAGCTTGCGCTCGGCACTCATGATGTCCGGGCGTCGTTGCAGCAGGTCGCCGGGATTGCCGATATTCAGCGCCTTGGCAATGGCCGGTAGCTGTTTGGGGCTCAGATCCACGCTCAATTGCTCAGGTCGCTGGCCCAGCAAGGTGGCGATACGATTGCGCTCGCGCACCTGCTCGGCCTGCAATTGCGGCACGCTGGCTTCAACCGAGGCAAGGCGGGCGTCAGCGCGCACCACGTCCAGCTGATCGCCAACTCCGGCGTCACGCAGGCTTTCAGTGATGGCCTTGGAGTCCTGCTGGTTTTTCAGGTTATCCAGGGCGATGCGCTCGCGCAGCTGTGCACCCCGTAGTTCACCATAGGCATCCACCAGTTCGGCAATCATGGTCACTTGCAGTTGATACAGATCGGCCGCAGCCGCCTGCTCGTCGGCATCGCTGGCCTCCAGCTCGCGCTGGATACGGCCAAACAAGTCGATTTCCCAGGCCATGTCCAGGCCCAGGTCGTAGCGCTCACTGTTGACGCGCTTCTCGGTGGTGCCCGGAATCTGGCCCTTGCCCACATCGCTGCTGGCGCGGCTGGTGATGGTCGGCATGATGTCGTTGCTGACATCATCGCGAATCGCCCGGGCCGCCCGCAGGCGGGCAAATGCCACGCGCAGCTCGCGGTTGCCAGCCAGAGACTGGGTCACCAGCTGGTTGAGGGTCGGATCGTCAAACTGTTGCCACCAGATCCCTTCAAAATGTGCCCGGTCAAAGCCCTTGAGGGTGTCGGCACTGATCTGTGCCGGGGCCGTGGCCGGGGTCTTGTAGTCCGGGCCCACGGCGCAAGCGCTCAGGGCCAGCACCAACAGGCTCGGCAGAAAAACTTTCACGCTCATTGTTGCGACTCCAACGTGAGGTGCTTGGCCGCTTTGCGCGCTTCACTGCGCTCTACATAGCGGCGAATCAATACATAGAACACCGGCGTCAGCAGCAGGCCGAAGAAGGTCACCCCGAGCATCCCGGAGAACACCGCAACACCCATCGCATGGCGCATCTCTGCACCGGCACCGCTGGACAGCACCAGAGGCACCACACCCATGATGAAGGCGAAGGAGGTCATCAGAATCGGCCGCAGACGCAGACGGCAGGCTTCCAGCACCGCTGCCAGCGGGTCGAGGCCTTCTTCCTGTTTGTCCTTGGCAAACTCGACGATCAGAATCGCGTTCTTGCACGCCAGCCCCACCAGTACGATCAGGCCGATCTGGGTGAAGATGTTGTTGTCACCCCCCGAGATAATCACCCCGGTAATGGCTGAAAGCAGGGTCATGGGCACGATCAGGATCACCGCCAATGGCAGGCTCCAGCTTTCGTACTGGGCAGCCAGTACCAGGAATGCCAGCAGTACACAGAGCGGGAACACGAACAACGCGGTATTGCCTGAGAGGATTTGCTGATAGGTCAGCTCAGTCCATTCGTAGGTCATGCCGTTGGGCAGTTCTTCCTTGAGCAGTTTTTCCATCGCCGCCTCGGCCTGGCCCGAGCTGTAACCCGGTGCTGCGCCGCCGTTGATTTCAGCGGTGACAAAGCCGTTGTAGTGCATCACGCGGTCAGGACCTGCGGTGTCGCTGACCTTGATAAAGGTCGCCAGCGGGATCATTTCGCCCTTGTTGTTACGCACCTTCAGCTGGCCGATCTGCTCGGGTTCGAGACGGAACTGCTGCTCGGCCTGCACATTCACCTGATAAGTCCGACCGAAGCGGTTGAAATCGTTGGCATACAGCGAACCCAGGTAGATCTGCAGGGTATCGAAGATGTCGCTGATGGCAACGCCGTGGGTCTTGGCCTTTTCGCGGTCGATAGCGGCATCGACTTGCGGCACGTTGACCTGATAGCTGGTGAACAACCCGGCCAGTTCCGGCACGTTATGGCTCTTGGCAATCACGTTCTGCACTTCTTTGTACAGCTCGTCATAGCCCAGACCACTGCGGTCTTCGACTTGCAGGCGGAAACCGCCAATGGTGCCCAGCCCCTGTACCGGCGGCGGCGGGAAGATGGCGATATAGGCGTCCTGAATGTCGGCAAACTGTGCGTTCAACGCGGCGGCAATCGCCGCTGCCGACTGACTTGGGTCCTTGCGTTCATCAAACGGCTTGAGCGGGGTGAACACGATGCCGCTGTTCGGGCTGTTGGTAAAACCGTTGATCGACAGGCCGGGGAAGGCCACCGAGTTGGCAACGCCAGGTTGCTTGAGAGCAATTTCGGACATGCGTTTTATCACCGCTTCTGTGCGGTCCAGGCTCGCGGCGTCCGGCAGTTGGGCGAAGGCCACCAGGTATTGCTTGTCTTGCGGTGGTACAAAGCCGGTGGGCGTGTGGGCAAAGCCAGCCCAGGTCAGCACCATCAAACCTGCGTAAACCAGCATGGCGATGCCGCTGCCACGGATGATCCGTCGCACGGTACCGACATAGCCGTTACTGGCCTTGACGAAGAAGCGGTTGAACGGGCCGAACAACCAGCCACCGAACATACGGTCCAGCAGACGAGTGAAGCGGTCTTTCGGCGCATGATGGCCTTTAAGCAATACTGCTGCCAGTGCAGGGGACAGGGTCAGCGAGTTGAAAGCCGAGATCACCGTCGAAATGGCAATGGTCAGGGCAAATTGCTTGTAAAACTGGCCGGTCAGGCCCGAAATGAATGCGGCCGGGATAAACACCGCACACAGTACCAGCGCGGTGGCAATGATCGGTCCGGTTACTTCGCGCATGGCCCGCTTGGTTGCATCGACGGGGTTAAGCCCCAGCTCGATATTTCGCTCGACGTTCTCCACCACCACAATCGCATCGTCCACCACGATACCGATGGCCAGCACCAGTCCGAACAGGGACAAAGCGTTGAGCGAGAAGCCAAACATATGCATCACTGCAAACGTACCGATCAGCGATACGGGCACAGCGACCAGCGGGATAATCGAAGCGCGCCAGGTTTGCAGGAACAGGATTACAACCAGTACTACCAGGATCAGGGCTTCAAACAGGGTGTGGACTACCGCTTCAATCGAACCACGAACAAAGATGGTCGGGTCGTAAACGATGTCGAAATCCATGCCCTCCGGGAAGTTCTTTTTCAGCTCGGCCATCTTGGCGCGAACGTCATTGGAGATCTGGATGGCGTTGGAACCCGGACGCTGGAAGATCGGGATCGCCACCGCCGGCTGGTTGTTCAGCAAGGAACGCAAGGCGTACTGGCTGGAGCCCAGCTCAACCCGGGCAATGTCCTTGAGGCGGGTGATCTGGCCATCATCACCGGAGCGGATGATGATGTTCTCGAACTCCTCCTCAGTGACCAGGCGGCCCTGGGTGTTGACCGACAGCTGGAAGCTGGTGGCATTGGGGGCGGGCGGGGCACCGAGGGCACCGGCAGCCACCTGGCGGTTTTGCTCGCGAATGGCGGTCACTACATCAGTGGCTGTCAGGTTGCGCGAGGCAGTTTTGTTTGGATCGAGCCATACCCGCAGCGAGTAATCGCCCATGCCGAACATCTGCACATCGCCAATACCGTTGAGGCGCGCCAGCTCATCCTTGATATTGAGGATGGCGTAGTTGGACAGGTAGAGCATGTCGTAGCGCTTGTCCGGCGAGGTCAAGTGCACAACCATGGTCAGGTCTGGCGAGGCTTTGTCCACCGTGATGCCGATGCGCGTCACTTCTTCCGGCAGTTTGGGCTGGGTGCGCGTCACCCGGTTTTGCACCTGCACCTGGGCGTTGTCCAGGTCCGTGCCCAGGGCAAAGGTGATGGTCAGGGTGATCTTGCCGTCAGCGGTGGACTGCGAAGACATATACAGCATGTTCTCGACACCGGTGATGGCCTGCTCCAGTGGTGCGGCCACGGTGTCACCGATCACCTTGGGGTTGGCACCGGGGAAGTTGGCGCGCACCACAACGGTAGGCGGAACCACTTCAGGGTATTCGCTGATCGGTAACTGGAACAGCGAAATGCCGCCCGCAATCAGGATAAGCAAGGAAAGCACAGCGGCGAAAATCGGCCGCTGAATAAAGAACTGGGAAAAATTCATCGGAGTTATCGTCCCTTAACCGCGAGGAGTCGCGACGCTGGCCAACTTCGGCGCGCCAGTGGCGGGCTTGATTTGTGGCAGGTTGCTGGCTTCCAGGGCTTGTCGTTGTTGTGCCAGGGCGGCGAGGGTCTGTTCGTTGGCCATCGGGATCACTTCAGGCGTTACCGGCGAGCCGGGGCGCACTTTCTGCAGGCCCTTGACGATAATGGTGTCGCCCTTGTTCAAACCGCTGCGAACAATGCGCAGGCCTTCGATTTTCGGGCCCAGGTCCACGGCGCGGTAGGTCGACTTGTTGTCGGCGTCCATCACCAGCACGAATTTCTTGCCCAGGTCGGTGCCCACGGCTTCTTCATTGATCAACACGGCGGAGTAGGTGGCGCTACCGACCAGTTTCAGGCGTGCATACAGGCCGGGGGTAAAGCTGCCGTCGGCGTTGTCGAACACGGCGCGGCCACGGATGGTGCCGGTTTGCGGGTTGACCCGGTTGTCGACGAAGTTCATCTGGCCCAGATGCGGGTTGCCGTCTTCGTTGGACAGGCCCAGGTACACCGGTGTGGTCTGGCCGCGTTGACCCTGACGGGCAAGCTGGTTGTACTTGAGGAACACACGCTCGTCAGCGTCGAAGTAGGCGTACACCTTGTCAGTGGACACCAGGCTGGTCAGCGGCGTGACATCGGCGGTGACGATGTTGCCCGCAGTGATTTCGGCACGGCTGACGCGGCCACTGATCGGTGCAGTGACGCGGGTAAAGCTCAGGTTGAGTTTGGCCAGGTCCAGTTCTGCCTGGATGGCCGCGACGCCGGCACGGGCTTGCTGGGCAGCGGTGGTGCGCGAGTCGGCCAGCTCTGCCGAAATGGCATTGCTCTGGCGCAGACGTTCGCCGCGCTGGGCTTCGTTGTCGGTACGGCTGGCATTGGCGCGGGCCTGTTGCACCTGGGCTTCAAGCTGACGCACGGTGGCCTGGAACGGGCGCGGGTCGATCTGGAACAGCAAGTCGCCCTTTTTCACCAGGGCGCCCTCGGTAAAGGCGACCTGATCAATCTGGCCCGACACGCGTGGACGAATTTCTACAGTCTCTGGAGCTTCCAGGCGACCGGTGAATTCATCCCATTCGTTGACCGGCTGTTCAAGCACCTTGGCCACACTGACTTTTGCAGCTGGAGCCGGAGCAGTCGCTTGGGGAGTTTTGCCGCATGCGCTCATCACCACAATGGCCAGGGCCGCAAGTGGGAAGCGCAAATGTTTAAGTGACTGTTCCATGAGGGGAGTCCGCCGATCTATTGAGATGGGCGGATAATGCTGGCGCGAGTGCTGGCGCACGAATCGAACCCAGCGAAGATCAATATCATCCGGAATGATACAAAGCGTTACCAAGCTCTCTAGCCTGCGCTTTTTGTTAGGAAACTATCAATTAAATTCTGTGTTATTGCCAGCGTAGGGTGTGTTGCACGACGGGTAATAATAACCAATATGTACCACCTGCCACGCTGATTGCTTGCCTAGCTGCGTGCGTCTTTGTGCCAGTCAGGTCACGCATCCATGTCTTCCCTTCATCGATTCACACCCTTACTCACGGCCTTCGATTCCCGGGGCTCAACTGTGCGCACGCTGGCATACCACCGGCAGCGTGCTGGGGACGAACCCCAGGCGCGGCTCCATGCGGTTGATGTTTCGCCACCTTGGCGGGCCGCGCTATCTGGTGGTCGGGGTGCGTAACCCGCACTGATGATGCCCTCGCGTGCAAGCCTGGAGGATGACTATTGTGCTCCGGGCCCGGGCTTGCATCGCGATGTGGTTTGTTCAGCTTGAACCAGGCTCCCAGGTGTCGTTTTCATCTTCGCTGATGCTGTACCAGGTGCAATGGGTCTGGCGGCTTAGATGCCCCCTGGCGTTGAGCTTGCTCGTCATACGGCCCAACGGGTCATAGAACAGCTGATCGCAGTAGCCATCCTTGCGCCGGGCTTCATCATCGATAAAGCGATAGTGATCGGCGAAGTAAGGCCGATAGTTTCGAATGGCCAGGCCCTTGTTGTTGTATTCGACCCTGCCGCTGACCCGCCAGCGATGTTCGCTGAACGCACGCAGGGGCTTGCCGTCACTGTCAAGGCTCAGTCGCCCCGACGGGGCAACCACATACGCTTCACCCGCCGAGGTTTTCTGCTTGGTTTGCAGCTCACGTCCAAAGCCATCGGTGAACGTCAGGCTGATCCGGATTTGCCGGTTAACGCTGTCGTCGCTCGACGGGTAGTTATCGGCTTGCAGCACAGCGGCATAGACCGGTTCGCGGCGTGCCTGGAGGATCTGTTCGTTCAGTTGGCGATTCGCCGTGATGCTCATGTCCAGTGTTGCCAGGCGCATGCGGCCGCTGGCACGAATATATCCGTCCGGAGTCAGATATCCCTGCGTTACCCATTGTGTGCCCGGGGGGGCTGCCGGGATGTGGCCCATCCAGTTGAAAGGGGCGTGGAAGCAGGCGCTGGCAGCATCGAGCAGCGCTGTTTGAGGGTTGTCGATGGCAAAAGCGGGGCTGTCATTGGCTGGGCGCCTGTAGTCCGTCAGCGGGGCGAACCCTGTTGGTTTGCCATTTTCCTGGCCGTAAACACTGGTTACTTGCAACTGGCCGAATGCATCGTAGCGCGCTTGCCGAACAGTCCCCTGGGGGTCGGTGATTTCGATGGGCAACATTAACCGGTAGTCATAGACGGCTTGGGTGCTGCAACCGTCCACGGCCGTTACTGCGGCGATATGGCAACCGTAACGGTCATGGGTGAGTGTGGTCGCTGAGTGGCTTTCAGAGGCTCGCAACTGATTGGCCCGGTAGAAACCATGCACGTCGGTGTAACGGGTAAAGCCCTGTTTGAGTGACCACAGGGCTGGCGCTGCGTGGGTGTCTGTTGGCTCAGGCAGGAACAGTCTCATGGGATGGTAATGCTCCTGGACGAGGGTGCTGGCCAGGTCGAACGGGGTTCCTCCGGGCAGTGCAGGTACATCGTCGTAGGCGGCAAGTGCCTGGTCGTCGAGTTCGGCCGACTCTTTGAAGGCCGTCAGCGCCTGAAAGCTGGCCTGGCCCGCCGGTAACGGGGCGTCACTCTGCGCCAGGCAGTAATATTGCACGGACAACCCCCCCAGAGTGCGCTGTGCCTGCGGTCGCACAGGGTTGTCAGCGGTGTTGCCGATTAACAGTTCATAGCTGGTATGCGCGCTGTTGAGGGCTTCTTTTTCAAGCACCAGTGCATTGCTGCGTTGCCGGTAAGGCAGTTGCAGGCGCCAGCGTTGAGGATTGTCCAGATGAATGAACTGCGCCCGGATTTCACTGATGTAGTGCATCTGCTGGGCCGGATCGTGGGTATCGCGCCACCAGGTCTGGTGATGGTGCTCATCGAATGGCGGCAGGTCGGATGCGCGCTTGCGCCGGGCGTAATTTATGGTTACCCCGTGTGTCAGGCTGCCATAACGATCCCGGCGCAGATTGATGATGTGCTGGCAGGCGGGGTCGGTTGCCTCGCGCTCGTGGCGGTAGACCCGTGACTCCAGGGCAAGTACCAGCAGGGATTCGGGCGTCTGCAATTGACGCAGCATATAGCGGTACTGGCTGACGGTAAAAGGCACTCGTGACGATTCCGGGTCATCGGCCGCAAACACTTCTTCACGCAGTACCAGCCCGCTCAGTGCCAGAGCCATCCTGCGCCCGGAAGCAGGCGGTGGCAGTACGCTGTCTTGCTCCTTATCGGCTTCCAGGCGGGTCAGCAGTGTGTTGCCTGGCGCAAGGGCCAACCTGTCGCCCGCCCAGTATTGGTCCTGCGGCATATCAAGGGCTTTTCCGGTGTGAAACCAGGTCTTGCGCAGCAAGGGTGCGGTTGCTGCCTTGTCGAGTTTCTGGCCGGCAGGGCCCTCGGTGTCGGTTGCCATCAGCAAACCGAAGCCCTGGAACTTGCGTTCGAGACTGTCGTAGAAACCTTCCCTGTAAGTGAAGCGTTGGGTCAGTTGATTGCCGCTGATCTGATCCAGCTGTTGCTGCTCGCTGACCAGATGCAGCGCAAATGGCAGGCCACCGGTGCGCTGTGTCCGTTGCGGTTTTTCGTCCAGCCACTCCTGGGCACTGCTGCGGTAGGTAACCCGGCCTGAGGCTCCCATATTGTTGTCGGTACCGATCAACAAATAGGGTTTTTGCCGAACAAATTCGTATCGCCAGTGACGGGCTGAAGGGAGAAGGACGGAGAGGATCAGGCTGGTACAGCCCAGCCCTTGCAGGTCGGCCACACTGACCTGGCAAAAGCGGTCATGCCTGACCCCCTCGGGCCAGGGCAGCGCTGTCGGCACGGCTTGCAGGCCGTTGCCGCAGAGGTTCATGAAAATCAGTGCCCGATCGGGCTGAAGGTAGATCAGGTCACTGGCGCCGGAGCCATCCAGATCGGCCAGCAGTACTCGCGAGGCCTCGAATTCGGCGTAGGTGAAGGGCAGGGTGGCGAATACGAACCCTTTGCCAAATCGGCCCCGGCCCAGATTTGGCCAGCACTTGATTTCATCATGACGAATGCGCACCAGGTGTTGCTGGCCACTGCCCAGCAGATCGCTGAACGCCATCAGTTCAGTTTCGCTATTGCCGGGCAGTGGCAGATCGTTATCGGGATGCGGCATGTCCGCGGCAGGGGCAAAACCCTGCGAGCCCTTGTTGCGATAGAGCCGCACACTGTTGCGGCCAATCAGCGCCAGGTCGTCAATACCGTTACCCATCAGGTCGGCGAGCTGGGCTGTCGGCTGGAAGAACTCCTGCGGCAATGCTGCAAAAGGCGCGAAGTTTGCCCAGCTCCGGTCGTTTTCCAGGGTGAAAAAGCCACTCATGCCCGGCTGGGCGATGATCCACTCCAGCTGGCCGTCGCCATTGAGGTCCGCCAGGGACTGGTACAGCGCACCGGTCTGCTGTGCCACCGGGATACGCTCCAGCATTTGCAGCGGGCCATAGGCGACGTCATCAGGCTCGACCGGGTTGGCAGCCCGGACGGGTTCGCGGTAGTACCAGCTTTTGTCAGAGCGCCAGAGCACTCCCGGCAAGCCGTCGTTGTAGAGGTCAACCAGTTGATAGCGCTGGTTGTCGTTGATACCGTCCAAAGCGTCAAAGCGTTGATAGCCTGAAGGCATGCCAGTTAACTGGAAGTCGCTGTAAGTCAGCTCCAGGGGCGGCCAGTGGCAGATCTTTGCGCTGGCATCGCAGGCCTGGCTGTGCAGGGCCTGCAACAGGCTGCCTGCGGTTGCGGTGGTCATGTACTCCAGCAGCAGCCGGCGGGTCAACACCGGTTCGCGGCCCATTGCAGGCTCTTCAGGAAAGTAGTGGAACATCAGGACTTGCCGGCAAAGACGCCGGCTCGCCAGTTCAAAGCCATAGGCATAGTTACACATTGGATCACTGCGTTCCGGCCATGGTTGTTGCACCCCATAGGAAGGGAGGCGAGTCAGATCAGTTGTGCGTTCGCCGTAGTCAAAGAGCAATTCAAAATGCCATTGTTTTTGCGCCGGGGTTTCAACTGTCCACAGTTCCAGATGCTCCCTGGGCACGATATTGGTGTAGCCGATACGGGCAAGGTAGCGCTGGGCGCTGTAGTCTCGAGGGCCACTGCCCCGGGTGTCAGCCTTGTACTGATAGTAGATCTGCTCGCCGTGGGGGTTGAGGCTTTCCTCAAGCAGCCATTGGGCAACATGGGCAGGCGCCTGTGGATCGGCGATGCGGGCCGCGTGCGTTTTGCCAAACAGGTGCAGGTTGCCGTCTGCGCCCTGGACCAGCCAGAACCCTGCGGTGTCTGACGTCGATGACCAGTGTTCAATGCGATCGAAAGTGGTTTCGTGGCGTGGCAGGTAGCGCACCACAGTGTAGGTGGTGTTCAGTTGAAGTCCGTTGAAACGGCTGCTGGAACGGGTTTGCAGCATGCCTTGGGCTGTCCGTTCGGGGAGCAGTTCCGTACCTGACGGACCGATAAATACATCCTCACTGTCATAGGCGGGTACGCCCTTGAGCGTGCTGCGTGCAATCGAGCCAGCGAAGGCTGCCCAACCGATTCCGAACGGGCCATTACCCAGGGCACTGTTGTAAGTCAGGCTGATGGCCGGGTCGAAACCCCGGCCCGGCGACAGTGGCAGGGGAACCTCGAACGAGGCCGCACCGGTCATACCGACGGCTCCCCATGTGGTGCCGATACTGTGTATTGCGCCTCCGCCCTTGGGCAAGGACGGTGTTTGCACCTCGCCTGTGCCGTGTTGTTGAGTCGTCATCCCTGACCTCCTGCGCTTCTCGCGGTGTAGCGCACATGTACGATGATGTCGCTGAGGGAATTGAGCATGGATGACTGGGCTGCAGGGTTGGGAAACGCCAGTCGCCATCTGGACACTGCCCCGGTGTACTCGAAGGGCAGATAGCGTTCGTCATTATCGAAGTTGAGGGTGAACAGGCCGCTGTCATTGAGCCCTGTGGACAGTGCGACCTGCTCCCTGACCCGCATGTTGTCGAGCATATCGTCGTCTTTTGCAGACAGGTGGGTTCGGTTCCAGGTCTGGGTCAGGGTCGCGCAAATGTCTTCATAAGGTCCGAGCGTGGCAGGCAGCGAGACGCTGACGCTTTTTATCCGGCGCAGGTAATGACCGGGGTAGTCGTCGTCGAACAGCGCCTTGCTCAACTCAAAATCCACGGTGCCATTGACGATCATTTCGTGCTTCAGCGACGCCCAGTCCTTGTTCAGCGTGGGCACCCGATCCTTGCCATGCAACAGGCGCAAGGACAGGGTTTTGCTGATTTCCAGTTCACGCTGGTTACGTTGCATATAGGCAGTATTCATGTTCTGCAGGTCGAGCTTGAGCGACTCGCCTGCGGTCAGCCCCTTGAATTGATTGTGCCAGTGGCTGCTTTGGATAAAACGAGTGCTCCAGTCCGCACGTTCAAATTGCCAGCATGCCTGTGCGCTCAAGCACAACGAATGGGCTGCGTCGTAGGCCTGATAGTAGAAAGAAGCCAGATGACTATTGAGCCACTGATACAACTGTGCGCTGGAAAAATGCTTGCTGAGCACCTCGTAGGTGAATCTGGCCTGCTCCATAGCTGTTTCCGTGTGTCTGAGTTGCAAGCGCAGCACCGTGTTCTGCTGTTCGTGGGCCTGCAGTTGCAAGTCGGCCTGAATGAGCTCCTGACGGCACTGCTCCAGGGCCTGGGACCACTCCTGGACGCGGCGGTTGAACAGCGCTGTACGATCCAGATGACCGGCATTGGCGCGTTTCTCATTAGCCATATTTCGGGCCGCAGCCTGAATCGCATAAAAGGCGCCTTCATAGCGCATCCCGCCGTTGGAGGTGCCGAAAATATTGGGTGCCAGCATCGCCAGCCCTGCAGCAGCCTCGGCTACGGATGCTTTGGTTTCCCACTGTGCGCTTTCAAGATATTGCTGGCTGGCCTGTGCTTCGGCTGGAGAGATACCCTCATTGAGCAGTTTTTCGAAATACTGCTGGCGGCTTACCAGTACCTGGCGACCGGCCAGCAGCGCCTCGCGGTTGGCTTCGTCAGCCCGCATGCCCTGACGTTGTTGATCGACGGCGATTCTGGCGAGGTCCCAGGCATGTTGTTGCTGTAACTGAAGGTGCTCGTTCTGCTCTTTGCGCTCGAACAGCACAAGCAGGGTATTACCGAGCTGGATGACATTCTCGACCAGGGTCGCGGCATGGGCATGGACAACCTGGTAGCGATAATGGCCGATTTCCCTGGTTTGTTGGCGGGTCGCAGACAATGGGTCAGAGCTGGCATTGTGGGCGTAGTGGCTCAACAGCAGGTGCGGAGCCAGCGCGGGTGCGAACAGTGCCTGTTGCAAGGGTTTTGCGCTGATACTGAGGTGATGTCGAAGGTTGTAGAGACGACTTTCAAGTTTGTCCCAGCGTGACACCAGATCCGGATTCAGGGGCAGGTACAGGGTGCTCTGGCTTGATGCGCCCAGATCCTGCAGGGTTAAGGGTTGCCAGGGATCGGCTCGGCTGATTTGCGGCCTTGGCCCCAGCAGGCTACTGGCCCGAACGTACCAGAGCTTGGCCTCTGCCAGGCGATCGGCACTGGCTTGACGATAAGCGGCATCGCCGCGATTGAGCAGGATGTCCAGGTACAACATATATAACGCTTGGCGGAAACAGGACGGGCTACTGAGGGCTATCTGGTGCGGATCGTCCGGGTTGTCCTGCTGGTAACCCGGCTCTGATTTGTCCTGGGTCAGGGCCGGCACTTTCCAATATCTTGAGTGTTGCTGCGGTTCAGTTGCCCTGCTTTCTGGATCGAAGATGTATTTGAGCCAGGATTGGGCCTCGGCATAACGCTGCTCCATGTTCAATCGGCAGGCCACCAGCCAAGGAAGGAAGAGGAACAACTCCCGGAAATACTTGCCATGGGCGCCATGAAAATCCAGGGAGTGGGGCTTGGCATTGCTGGTAAGCGCCGGTTCGTGCGATTGATTTGTGGCTATCGTAAACAGCCGGTCGAGACTGACATTGGCGGCGGCGCTCAGGTGTCTGCCAATAGTGGTGTTCATGTGGATCGGCGCACGAAGGGTTCTCGGTGAAGCCACATCGCTGTACTTGAGAAGGGAGCCGCTGAAGTCGATAAACTCGGCTGTTCCTTCAGGCTGCGCCGGGCTGCGTGAGATTCTGGGCGCCAGAGGTGTAATGGGGGTGGCGTTATTGGGATCCAGTTTCAGTCTCAGTGACTTCAGTGCATAACCTCGCAGGCTGCGGCTGTTATGGCGTGTGTCCGTGTCGTAAATCAATACTCCGTGAAGGATCGTGATTGGCCGGGTACCCGTGCTTGCAATGCTGCTCACTTCCTCTTCAGGCCGGAGCGTTTCAGGATTGAGTTGAATATGGGCGCTGAACAGATGGGCCGGGGTCAGGCTTGTAAATACGCCGTTGAGTGCGCGGCGGGAGGTATTGGGTTCACCGACGATATAGCTGTTGTTGCGATGGATGTTGTAAGGGTGCGGTGTGTTTTCGTCCCGTGGAGTCATGATCACGGGCTTGTAGTGGCGGGTATATAACGTGGCAATGACACTATCAAATAACCAGTCGTTCTGACTGTTCACTTGCTCATTGAGTGTGGCGTAAAAATGAAGAGTAATGCGGTGGTCGGAATGAGCGTTTTCAAACAAGGTATTGAAAGCGTCGTATTCGATGTATCTGCCTTCCAGCGAAACGTTCCAGTCTTTGCGTACGGCACTTAACCTTTGCGGTTTTACGACGCTGAGGGCGTCGTCGGGAAATTTATATATCAGGCTGGAATAGGTAACGCCGGTTTTGTGACTGGTCATGGAGACCGATACCCAGCTGCAGGGTGGGATCAGTTCGGTCTTGAGAGTCAGCAGCGAGCTAGGTTCCAGCTTGAGTTTGCCGCTGCTACCGGGAAGCGGCCGCAGAAGGGCAAGATGGAGAGTAAGTTCGGCCCGGTTGGTACTCGCCCTGAAGGTGACCGACTGCTGTTCGGGGAATGCTTTTTCAAGCCTGGCGTTGACTTCCAGCGCACAGGATGTGGTGTTGAAGACAATATCGCTGTGGTAGTGCTGGTCACTTATATAAGCCTGTTTGTTCTCGAAGTTCCAACCTGTAAATGCCGGGGTCGGGGTACTGCTGACGATGTCTGTTATTGCGACGGTTTCGCTGGTCGGGGCGTGGAAATTGAAATTTCGCGAATTGTTGTAGATGAACAGGGATAAATAACGTTTTGCCAGTTTTTCGTGTTCAGCGTTGGGTTTAAGGTCTGCCACTGTGCCCCTTGAGAATAACCGCTCACTGCTTAAGTCCTGGTCGAGTCTCACGGCCTGGAAAAAGTCGCTGCGGGTGTGATCCCTGCCGGCGACGGGCTTTTGCGGAGCATGGGCGTTCAGCCCTAAAAACAAGGATGCCGGGCTAGTACTGGTGTCCAGCACTGCCACTGTTTCAGTCGCCTGCATCAAGGCGTTCTGGTCCAGTTTGTTAAGCTCTTTCATCACGCAGTATTCATCACTGCACACCCGTGGCACGCTCCAGCTGCCATCGTATTTCATGTAGGAGAAGTAAAGGCGGAACTGAATGAAACGACTTTTCAGGTAGTTTTCCAGGCGTGCTTTATAGTTTTTTTCCGATTCGTCAGGCTCTGACCAGAAATAATCAGCGCTGTAACTGGCCGCTGCCGGGGATATGCATTGAGCCCAGACAACAAACAGGCGGTTGTTAAAGCAAATCGGACGGACGCTGTGCTCCGGGATGTTTTCCGAGGCAGGCAGAGGTATTTTTTTCCAGTCAGACCAGGCGCCGGGCTGTGGTGCGTCCTGCTTGAGGGCAGGGGCACCCCCTGTGGCGGGATGCAAGTAGCGCCTGGACATATCCAGCGAGCGCCAGTAGTAAGTGTTCTCGACAGTTGATCGGGCAACAAAGTAGTAAGTGCTCTCGGCGAACCTGTCTTTTTCACCATCAATGTAACCATTCAGGGTCTTGAGGCTGCAGATCTCTTCAAATCGGGCCAAGTAGCGTTGAATGGCAGGCAGTATATTGTCCGAGTTAATTCGACATTGATTTATGTCGTTCTCAAGCTGCTGGAAACTTTCGGTTTTATCACGGCGTAACATCGGGTTCAGATAGTTGGCCGGAAAGCTGCGTAACTGTTGAATCGCACGCCAAACCGAATAGGCATGCAGATTGTTGCGCCAGGTGTTTTGTTGTTTGGTTGTCATGCCAAGTTTGTCGTAGCCAGGCTCCAGCCCCACTGAAATGGCGTTGATATATTGCTGCAGGCTGGCAATGGCGCTGGCCACACGACTGGTAGGCACTGCCTGACTGACTTGCACATCCAGCAGCCAGTAGGTGTACAGGTCGTTGGCGTTGTTGATTGTGTGCTTGCGAGCCGGGGTTTGCAGGGTGGTGTCTTCAGGCAGCACGTAGGTGAGGTAGAACGCGAGCAAGGCATCGCGCAGCTGCTCATTGAGTTGCCGGTGGCGTTGGTCAGACATGGACATTCCTCGGAAAGATGTATGAGCGTTGCGCTCATGGGGCGGTGGCGAAGACGGCGCTGCCGACCTGCTGCCAGTCATCGGAACTGAAGGTGGCGGTCAAGCCTGTCGCCATCAGCAACATGCTTGCCGAAAGACCTGTCTGCCTGGCGGTCTCATGGCAGCGCATCAGCCAGTCCAGTTCAGTCATCGAGCGCACGCGTTTTTCCAGCAGGGGCTTTATCAATACCTCTATCTCGCTGGCGTTCCACCCCAGCATCTGGGCCAGCAATTCGCTGGTTTGCGAGTTCAGACCGGTTTGTTCGCCGTTCTGTTTTTGAGGGTTGGCCTGGTTCAGATAATTGAGCAGTGTGGCGTGGTTAATCCCGTAAACGTCGCTGAAATGACTGAACCTCTGGAACAGATACAGGGTGCTCAGGGTTAACTTGAGGGTTGAATGTGCCGATTGCTCGGACTCCAGCCAACCGGGGTCAAGCAGAAAAGCCTGCAGGGCTTCACGGCTGATGGGCAGTTGCAGCTCGGTTTCTGCATGGGGAAAGAACAGCAGCAGGTGTTTGAGGGATTCATTGGGTTTATCACTGCCAAGGGCACTGGCGAAAATACGCGAAGCTTGCCTGAAGGCCTGTTTCATAAGCTCGGGGACCTCGCTGGCCAGGGAGGTATCCTTGAGTAATTGATCTATTTCTTTCTTGAAAGGATGCAATTGTGAGTAGGCTGCGGACAGCTGCGTATTGAGTATCTGCTTGACCCGGGCCTTGAGTGCCTGGTTGCGCCCCGCATCGGGGCTCAGGTTGACATATTTGTCGACCATGTAGGCCACGCCTTTTTCCAGGCTGTCCGCTTTGGGTTGCGCGGGCAGCATGGACTGGACCCGGAGCAGTCCTTTGGCCAGCAGCACATTCCAGGTGTAGGCAAGGGGTTTGCTACCGGCTTCCGGTTGCGGCAAGTCCAGCTCATCGAGTGTGGATTGCGCCAGCAGATATTGGGGCATGCGTTGCAACACCGCCTCGACCTGCGTGAGCCGCTGCTGTACGGAGGAGGGCAGCAACGTGGTCTCGAGTAACAACTGCTGGCGTAACTGTTGAACGCTTTTACCGCTGTCATTGAGCCAGCTAACCGCCCAGTCCAGTTGCATCAACACATCGAGAAAGTCCGCCGGCGAGTTGCTGCCTGACTGACGCAAGCCCGGCTTGACCAGTTGCTGGTGGTAGGTTTTGCCCCCCAGCAACTGGCACAGTTGATCGCAGTCCAGGACTGACAGTCCGAACATTGCGGGTAATGTGGCCTGTCGGTAAAAGCTGGAAAACGTCTCGATATTCCGGCGAGGCGTGGCGAAATATTGCTTGGTACGGGTTTTCAGCAACCCCAGGGACTGTGGTGTGTCTTCGAGGCCCAGAGCGCCACAGGCCCGATACAGAACCCCTTGTGTCGTACCGAGATCCAGCGGCTGGTTGTCGAGAGTCAGGGGGGAGTTGAGCCAGTGCGGCGGGTTGAATACCTGGTCGAATAGCGATGTGTGTTGCCCGACCCCATGAACGGGCATGTGGTAAAGCCATGCCGAAAATGTTCCGGGCGTCAGGCCATAGCGTTGGTTCAGGTAGCGAAAGACACCCATTGCACGCAGGCTGTTGTCGTTGATGGCAAGGTGTTCAGGGCTGCTGCCTTCACAACCGGCGATGCTATAGAGCAAGGTATCCAGATCTGCGAAAGGCATATTGAGCCAGCGTTGCAGGCGGATCATCCGTTGCAAACGGTCATGACGCTGTGGAGTTGTGTCTTGCAGGTGGTTTTTTTTTGATGAGTCGATGCTCAGGCCCAGTTTCTTTTGCCCTGTTCTGTAGGGGCCATTGATAAAGCGAGCGCCTGCAGTGTGATCCCGGGCAATCTGATCTGCCGTCTGCACGACGTTGCCAGACAAGCGCGGCTGATAGCTGGCGTGGGCAAGCAGTTCATGGAACTGCTCGGTGCTCAGACCGGTGTGCTGCATGAACTGTTGTTGGTCAGTGATGGGCTGGCTGTGGCCATAGTGTTTTTTGTAAAAGGTGTCTGTGCCCTGTTCTTCAAAGTCCTCGGTCAACAGGTTTTGTTGTGCAGGGCTGAGCAGGGTGAGCAGACGCCGCGCCTCATAGGCTTGCTGCTGCACCGTGCCGTACTTGTTCTCCGGCTGCTGGTCATAGGGCAGTTTCAGGCTGATGCGATAATTCAATGCACCAAGCCCCGGCTTGTTGCCCGCAAGCCCCAGCACGCATTGCTGATGGGCCAGGTCGAAAGGCAATTCAAAGGGGTAGCGTAATTCGGCCAGCACCTGATGCACCGTGCGGTCGCCGTAAATGTCGCGATGCGTGTCCAGGTAGGTTTTGACCGGTGCGTTCAGGGCCTCGTTGACCAGCGTCAGCAGTGGCAACTGACGGGAAGTGTTTTCAGCATTGATCACCAGTTCCTTGAGCGCAGGTACACGTTGGGCGAGGGTGATTTTGTCTTGAGTGCCTTTGCCGGTTTGCTCCACTTCCAGGGCAAACCGGTAGAGCGCCTGCAGATACGCCGCGGGCGAGTCGACTGCGGCGAGGGAAGTCGGTGAGCAAAAGGTATCCCAGTCGTCTTTGAACAGGGCTGACCAGGTGGGGCCCGAGTCGGGAGAGGCTGTGTCCGTTGGCATGGTAAATCTCCTGTGCACACAGTGGGTGATCCACGGCGCGTGCAGAAAATTAGCATTGCCATACCTGGCTTCTCGGCCAGCTGAAAGCACTGAAAAGCTTGGGAATTGTCGCTGAATGACAAGCGTTCGTGTGTTCCGGACGCAGGCCTTTTATGCAAGAGGGTGAAGGCAGGAGGCTACATGCCCCCTGCAATGCAGCATGATCAGAAGTTGATCGAGGCACTCAACCTTGCCGTCAGCGGCGCCCCCTGGAAGACATAGTTATCGCCCATGTATTCGCCCACATCGCGCCAGTAGCGCTTGTCGAACAGGTTATCGACGGTCAGGCGAAACACGGTGTCGTAACCTTCGATACGGGTGCTGTAGCGGCTGCCGATGTTGAAGATGGCGTAGGCGTCGGCCTGTACCGTACCCACCTGGCTGGCGTATTTCTTGCCGCTGTACTGCACGCCGCCCAGCAGGGCCAGGCCGTCGATCCAGGGCAGGGCGTAGTCGCCGTAGAGGCTGGCGCGCAGGGTGGGTACGTTGAAGGTCTGGTGGCCTTCATATTCGGGCGTGCCGCTACCGCTGACCCGGGAGCGGATCGCCGCGACGCTGGCCGCAATCTGCAGCCGGTCAGTGGCCCAACCGTTGGCCGCCAGCTCAATGCCGGTGTTTTTCTGCTGGCCCTGTTGGACGTAAGTGAACTCGCCATTTTCGGGGCGAGCATACTGGTACGCCTGGCGGATCTGGAACAGTGTGGCGCTCAGGCTCATGCGCTGCCAGTCGTATTTGATCCCGGCCTCTATTTGGCGCGACACGGTGGGTGGCAGGATGTCGAAGTTATTGCTGGCAAACCACGGCGCTGTGCCACCCAGGGACAGGCCCTTGCTGTAGCGGGTGTATAGCGTCATATTTTGCACCGGTTTGTAGATCAGCGCGGCCTGGGGCAGGAATTCATAGCGTTGGGTGTGGCGGGTGGTGTCGCCCTGATTGTCGAAGGTCTTTTCATCCAGACGCACTTCGCGCCCGCCGATCATGGTCTGCCATTGCTCGTTGAAGCTGATCAGGTCATTGAAAAACACCCCGTACTGGCGGCTGTCCAGGCGGCGATGGCTGTCGTTGAGGGCGCCGTTGTAGCGCTCGAGGTTTTCAGGCTCGCTGTCGATATTGCCACTGCCGAGACTATGGTTGATGGCTACACGATTATTCACCACGCGCCGGAATGCACTGCTGCCCACGGTCAGCTCATGACCGATTGCGCCGGTATGGAAGCGACCGCTGAGGGCTGCCTGTACCTCATCATTGCGCCGGGTATCGTCAGGGCTGCGGAAGTCATAGATATCGTAGCCGCCCTCGGGGGTGAAGTAGTTGCCGACATTGGGTGTAACGCAGCCGACAGTACAACCGCCCCAGGCAAACGAGCTGTAGTCGTCGATCACCACCTTGCTGCGTGAGGCGCTCAGACTGCCTTTCCAGCTGTCGTTGAAGCGGTATTCGAAGTTGCCGTTGATATTCAGAGAATCAATGGTCACAGGTTTCGAGCCGCTCTGGTGCGCCAGCAGCTTTTTCGGCGAGGCGTGATGCGGCAGTTCGCTGCCGCCGAGCAACTGATAGCCCGGCACCGAACGCTGCTCCTTGTTCTGATACTCCACGTCCAGTTGCAGCAGGGCATCGGGGTTGATGTTCCAGTCGAACGCCACAGAGGCGAAGTCACGCTGGCCGTTGGCGTGATCGACATAAGAGTGAATATCTTCATGGGCAACGTTGGCACGCAGGCCGAACTGCTGTTCGCTGCCGAACCAGCCTCCCACATCGGTGGCGATGTAACCGCTGCCGCGATCGTCGGTAGACACCGTAACAGAGCGCACATCGGCTGCCCGCTTGGTCACATAGTTGACCGCGCCTCCGGGCTCGGAAACGCCGCTTTGCAGGCCTGAAAGCCCCTTGAGCAGCTCTACCTGCTGCTTGTTTTCCAGCCCGACATTTTGCTCGCCGGTGATGGTGCGGCCATTGATCTTGTAGCTGCTGGCCGAGTTCAGCGAAAAGCCGCGCACTACAAAATTCTCGTAGTAGCCGACGGGCGCGTAGCTTTCGCCGACCGATGCGTCGTTTTTCAGCACATCGCTGAGCAGGCGGGCTTGCTGGTCTTCAATCAGGGCATCGGTAAACACCGCAATGGCGGCCGGCGTATCGAGCAAGGGCGCCGCGTCGAAACCACCGACCCAGGCGTTGTCGGCCTGATAATCGCCGTTGCCCGTGGCCGTCACGGACGTCGCCGGCAGTTCGGTCCCGGCTGCATGTGCCGCAGGCATGGCGCTGCCCAGCAGCAGGCCGAGGCTAAGCAAACTGAGAGAGAATCGCGGGGCGGACTCTCCCTGGCTGAAAGTCCGGTAAAGCATGTTCATGCACAGCTCCTGAACGGTGGGCAGGCTTGAGACCCGAGCCTGTTTCTCAAGCGCGCCATCATACAGTCGCATGCCGGGTTGCGCTTGGCGCTTCGCCATCAGGGAGCCTGCCATGACGGCCTGTCAGGGCCTGGCCCGACGGGTTTTTTGCGCAGCCGTTACAGCCTGTGGCTCAAGGCAATCCTTGATTTAGACGTGTTGCATGGGTTATAGCTAAAAAGGTCAGTCGTAGTATTACAGGAAATTAAAACGCCCTTATGGATGGAATCACACGTATCAATCGCCAGTTGGGCTCACACTTCGCATCCCTGATTGCAAGCTGTGGGCCTCACGTCAAATGCTGCATCAGTGCAGTCACAGGGTTTGTTTCCCGCTTTCTCGCAAACTTCGCTATCCCCCACCTGAGACCCTGCTTCTCGGGCAGCTGCGCCAACTGGCGCCATTGTTACGTCCCTCCGCCTGATTATTTCTGACCGCCAGCCGTTCCGGTGCACTCACGCCCCGCTGTCAATGGTGCGTTCTGCTGCCCGGGATTTGTATTTGAAACCACGTTTTTGATCCAAAGCGTTTCCGCGGGCAGCCAATAATTGCTCGCGCTACAAGGAGCTGTGTTGATGATTTATTTTCAGGGTAAAAGAATTTTCAGTGCCATCTTCGATATGGACGGCACCATGTTCGACACCGAGCGCTTGCGCTTCAAAACGCTCAAGCAGGCCGCCGAGGAGATTTACGGCACGCCACTGAGTGAAGAAACACTGATCGGCTCATTAGGCCTGAGTGCCAAAAAAGCCGAGGCCCTGGCCAGGGCCAACCACGGCGAAGACTTCCCCTATGCCCAGGTTCGCCAGCGTGCCGACGAGCTGGAGCTGGCCCATGTGCGTGACCACGGCGTGCCGATCAAGGATGGCCTGCTGGAAGTGCTGGAGCGCTTGCGCAAATACGGCCTGACCATGGCGGTGGCTACGTCGAGCCGTCGCGCCATCGCCGAGGAATACCTGATCAATGCCAATGTGCTGAAGTATTTCGACGTTACCGTGTGCGGTGATGAGGTGACCCAGGGCAAGCCCCACCCGGAGATTTTCCTCAAGGCGGCCAGCGCGCTCAATTGCCTGCCAGAGCATTGCCTTATGCTGGAGGACTCGCAAAACGGTCTGTTGTCGGCCATTCGTGCCGACGGCCAGCCGATCCTGATTGAGGATATCAAGCCGCCAGCGCCTGAAGTCGCGGACTGCGCCCTCAAGGCCTACACCAGCATGCACGGTTTTTTGGGTGACCTGAACGAATGCATGCCCGATCTCGGTCCTCCCGCGCTGACCGACAGTTTCCCGCCCACCCTCAATCAGTTCAGCGCCGGTATTCATGGTTTTGGCGCAATGGGCGGCGGTTACCTGACGCAGATTTTCTCGCACTGGGACGGCTACACCCGACCCTGCGAGATCATCGCCGCCACCCGCTCACGCATGCTGCGCGAGACCATTCAGGCGTTTGGCCGCTTCAGTGTGCGCTACAGCGCCACGTCCTTCGATCAGACCATCGATAACCTGCGCATGATCGACATGGACGACGCCGAAGCAGTGATCCGCATGTATGACGTGGCGGAAATCATCGGCCTGAGCCTGCCTGAAACGGCAATTCGCAAGCAGGCCGGGGTGATTGCCCGGGGCCTGGTGCGCCGCTACGAGCGCCGGGGGCGTGAGCTGACCATTTTGATTGTGCTGAACAAGGTCGGCGGTGCCGACTTTGTGCGTCGCCATGTGCAGGCGCAACTGGAGTTGCTGGTGTCTGCCGAGCTGTGCCGCAAGATTCTGGATAACACCCACTTTGTAGAAACGGTGGTCAGCCGCATCGTCTCAAAGTTGTCCAACGAAGCGCTGGTGCGCCAGTTGCGGATCAAGTCGAAGATGTTCCAGAACAGCCTCGATGACGAGCCTGACGCACCTCGCGCCGCACCGCGCACTCCGGTGCCCGAGTACGAGCGCCTGATCAGCCGCTTTCGACCTTTTACCCAGTCCAGCAACGCCTTGAGCCAATTGCATCTGATCCTGTTCAACAGCGAGCCGGACATGCCCCTGTACGCCCAGCGCTGCAGCAATCTGCTTGAGCGCTTGCGCCAGGTGAAGACGGTCGACGACATCACCCAGCCACAAGTCATCAAGAACCTGCTGTGGAATGGCCCGCACGCGATCATTGCCTGGTATGCGAGCCTGCTGGGGTACTCCTGGCTGGGGCAGGGCATGGGCGACCCGCGCGTCAGTGAGCTGGCGCAGCGCTTGATCGGTGAGGCAGTCGGCCCGGCACTGGTGGCCGAAAACCCGCAGATGGAAGATGCCGTGGCAGCATTTTCAGCCACCTTTCTGGAGCGCTGCAATACCTCCTTCAAGGACCCCTGTGCCCGTGTCGGACGTGATCCACTACGCAAACTGCAACGTAACGAACGGATCTTTCGCAGTATCGATCTGGCCAGAAAGCACGGGATTGACAGCAGTGCCCTGCAGTTCGGCGCGGCGCTGGCGTTGCACTATGCGCTGCGCAGCACTGACAGCAAGGATCTGGAGTGCCAGCAGATGCGTAGTCTGTATCAGGACAATGGCAGCATCGAGGCGGTCCTGACGTTTACCGGCAGCTATAACGGCCAGCCGTATCCGGGGTTGGACCCGGTCACGGATGCGGCGTTGATTGAGGCAATTGCCGGGTATTTTCATGGCCCGCTCTGTGCTGAATTCGTCATGCGAACGGCCTGAACCGATCAAGCCGTGAGCCTGAGGATGGTCCAGTCTGGAAGGTCTGTTCAAGGAGCTGACCATGAAACGACTGACCCTGGCCCAGGCTTACGAGCTTGCCGAATCGATCCTGTTGCATAACGGTTTCAACCAGGCCCATGCCCGCGCGGTGAGCGCCACGGTGCTGGCCGGGGAGCGCGATGGTTGCGCGTCCCACGGTTTGTACCGGGTGCTGGGCTGTGTCAATTCACTGCGCGCGGGCAAGGTCTCGGCCGATGCCGCGCCGCGGGTGATCGACCAGGCGCCGTCGATAGTGCGGGTGGATGCAGCCGGCGGGTTTTCCCAGCTGGCGTTCCAGGCGGGTTTGCCGCTGTTACAGGAAAAAACCCGGGCCAACGGCATTGCAGCCCTGGCGATCAATCGTTGTGTGCATTTTTCCGCACTCTGGGTGGAAATCGAGCAGTTGACCGCGACGGGGCTGGTAGCGCTGGCCTGTAACCCGAGCCATGCCTGGGTGGCCCCGGCGGGCGGCTGCCAGCCGGTGTTCGGTACCAACCCCATTGCCTTTGGCTGGCCACGGGCGGGGCGTGACCCGTTTGTCTTTGACTTTGCCACCAGTGCCATTGCCCGTGGCGACATCGAGTTGCATCGTCGGGCTGGCAAGGCTATTCCTGAGGGCTGGGGGGTTGACGCTCAAGGACTGCCGAGCACCGATGCCAATGTGGTGCTTGATACCGGCGCGATGCTGACCTTTGGCGGGCATAAAGGCTCGGCACTGGCGGCAATGGTGGAGTTGATTGCCGGGCCCCTGATTGGCGATTTGACCAGCGCCGAGTCCCTGGCTTACGACGCGGGGAGCAAGTCATCGCCTTATCATGGCGAGTTGATTATCGCGTTTGATCCGCAGCGCTTTCTGGGTGCGGCAACCGAAGAGCATCTGGCCCGGGCCGAGGGTTTGTTTGCCGGTATCGAAGGGCAGGGCGCGCGCTTGCCGTCGCAACGCCGGTATGAGGCGCGGGCGCGCAGCGAGGCGGAGGGGGTGCAGATTCCGTTAGCCTTGTTCAATGACCTGCAGGCGCTGCTGAAGGGATAGATTTGCCAGGGTGGCGCTTGTTGTGGGAGCGGGCAAGCCCGCTCCCACAAGGGGGGAGGCGGCAACAGAGTATCTACAGTAAGCCGTTGATCAAAGACCGACATCAGGTAAGTGCGGGCGGTTTGCCAGAGCTTTGGCCATGATTCGTTCGACAAATTCACGATCTTCCCGTGGCAGGGCCAGGCGCGGGGGGCGGGTCAAGGCGCTGCCGCGACCGGCAATGGCTTCGCATAGCTTGATGCACTGCACCAGGTCGGCACGGGCGTCCAGATGCAGGATCGGCATCAACCATTCATAGATCGGCATGGCTTCGGCGAAACGCCCGGCCCTGGCCAGGCGGAAGATGGTTTCGCCTTCCCTGGGGAACACATTGGACATGCCCGAAACCCAGCCTTCGGCACCCACGGCAATGCTCTCCAGCACCACGTCGTCGAGGCCGGCAAACAGCACGAAACGGTCGCCTACTTCATTGCGGATATCGATAAAGCGGCGGGTGTCGCCCGAGGAGTCCTTGAAGCACACCACGTTGTCGCAATCGGCCAGAGAAATCAGGATGTCGGGGGTGACATCGTTTTTGTAGATGGGCGGGTTGTTGTAGACCATCAGTGGCACGTCGGCGTGCTTGGCTACATAGCGGTAGTGTTCGGCGGTTTCGAAAGGCTTGGAACCGTAGACCAGCGCGGGCATCAGCATCACCCCATCGACGCCGACCTTGCGCACGGCATTGGCCACCTTGGCGGCTTGCACGCTGGTGAACTCGGCCACGCCGCAGATGACCGGCACCCGGCCGCCGGAGGCTGCCACAGCGACTTCGGTCACGGCGATTTTTTCTTCGGCGGTCAGGGAGGTGTTTTCCCCCACCGAGCCACAGACTACCAGGCCCGACACGCCGTCACGGATGACGTTGGAAATCACCTGGTGGGTCTTGTCCAGGTTGATGCTGAAGTCATGGTTGAATTGAGTGGTCACCGCAGGGAAGACGCCACTCCAGTTGATGCGCTTGCTCATGTTTGTTGCCTCCGGTCGCTAAGATAGTATTTCGTATACGTTTAATTGCGGTTTTATGTAGATACTCTGTTGCAGGTCAAGCCCTATTGTGGGAGCGAGCCTGCTCGCGAACGATCTTCGCGAGCAGGCTCGCTCCCACAGTTGCAGTGTTCCTGTAGCTGACGAACGCAGCCTCGCTGCGCTCGTCAGCTGCTACGGGTATTGCGTAAATGCTCTGGTCAGTTGGCACCCGGCCAGGTATCGGACAGGCGATAGCCCTGTGGCCACGGGTCGCTCGGGTCTAGAAGGTGTTGATGGGTACCGGTAATCCACGCCCGTCCGGAGATGCACGGGTAGATCGCGACGCGCCCGGCCACTTCGGTCATGGAGTCGATGCGGCAATGAAATTCAGAGCCGATTATCGAACGGCCAATAAAGCGCTCGCCCACCTTGAGCAGCCCCTTGGCCTGCAGCACCGCCATGCGCGCCGAGCAACCGGTGCCGCAGGGCGAGCGGTCGATCTTGCCCGGGCGGATCACGACCGCGTTGGCGCCGCTGGCAATACCGTTCTCATACACCACAGGCGCAGCGATCTGGCAAAACGAGATATGCGACCAGTCCGGGTTCAACGGGTGGGTGAAGCCCAGTTGCTCGTTGGCGGCGCGAGTGATTTTCAAACCGGTCTCAACGATGTCCCTGGCTTCATCCGGGCTGATGGCAAAGCCCAGTTCCTTGGCATCGGCGAGTACGAAGCTGTCGCCGCCATAGGCGGTGTCGACCTTGAGCGATCCCAGGCCCTCGACTTCGATCCAGGCATCCAGGCGGTCGGCGAAGGAGGGCACGTTTTTGATCTCGACCCGTTGTACCTTGCCGTCTCGACAGTCGGCTACGGCCTCGATCAGGCCACCGGGAGCTTCGAGCACCAGTCGGGTTTGCGGTTCGGTCATCGGCAGGATGCCGCTATCGAGCAAGACCGTGGACACGCAGATCGAGTTGGAACCCGACATGGGCGGAGTGTCGGCCGGTTCCATAATGATCCAGGCCATTTGCGCCCGTGGATCCTTGGCCGGCACCAGCAGGTTGACGTGCCGGAACACCCCGCCGCGAGGCTCGTTGAGCACAAAATTGCGCAGGGTCTCGTCCCGGGCGATCCAGCGCGACTGCTCCCATACGGTAGCCCCGGGCGGCGGCGCCACACCGCCGACGATCACGTCACCGACCTCGCCCTCGGCGTGACAGCTGACCACATGAATGACTTTCGATGAACGCATGTTCTGCTCCTATTTGACCGACTTGAGGAAGGCCGCGGTTTCCGCGTGCACAGGGTTGCCGATGACTTGATCGGGGGTACCGATTTCGTGCACCAGGCCATTGCGAAAGAACGCCACGCGGTCGGATACATCCCGCGCAAAGCGGATTTCGTGGGTGACCAGCACCATGGTCATGCCGTCTTCGGCGAGCATGCGCATGGTGTCGAGCACCTCGCCCACCAATTGCGGGTCGAGGGCCGAGGTGGCTTCGTCGAACAACATGTAGTCCGGTGACATGGCCAGGGCGCGGGCAATGGCCATGCGCTGTTGCTGGCCGCCGGACAGTTTGCCGGGGAAGGCCTTGAGCTTGTCGCCCAGGCCCACATGGGTCAGTTGCTGCACCGCCAGGGCCTCGGCTTCGGCCTTGCTTTTGCCCAGCACCTTGCGCGGCGCCAGCATCACGTTTTCCAGCACGGTGAGGTGTGGAAAGGCGTTCCATTGCTGGAACACGATGCCGATTTTCTGGCGCAGGTGGTTAAGGTTGGTGGCCCGGTCGTGGACTGCAATGCCGTCGACGCGGATATGGCCTTTCTGGATCGGTTCCAGGCCGTTGATGCACATCAGCAGGGTCGACTTGCCGGAGCCGGAGCCGCCGATAATCGAGACCACCTCACCCTTGTTCACGGTCAAGCTGACGCCCTTGACCACTTCGAGGTCGCCGAAGGATTTGTAGACGTTGTCGATCTCAATCATTTTCTTGCCACCTTTTTTCCAGGCGAGCACCAAGGCGCGCAACCACCAGGCTCATGACGTAATAGATAAGGCCCGCGATGCACAGCACCAGCATCGGTTCCTGGATGCGGGTGACGATGGTTTGCGAGGCGCGCAGCAGTTCGACGATGCCGATCCACATCACCAGTGCGGTATCTTTCATCACGCTGAGCACCAGGTTGAGCCAACCGGGGAAGGCCACGCGCATGGCAATGGGCAACACGATGTAGCGCAGGTCCTGCAGGTAGCTCAGGCCCAGCGAACGGCTGGCCCGGCGCACGGTAAACGGCACTGCCAGCACGCCGCTGCGCACGATCTCGGTGAAGTACGCGGCTGCGTAGACCCCCAGCACGATGCAGCCGACGCTGAAAGCGCTGATGTTCAGGCCGACGATGCTCTTGAGCGAGTTGAACAGTACGAACTGAATGAGCAAAGGCACGCTGCGAAACACATCCAGCACCCAGGCCAGCGGCAGGCTGGCCCGTGGCAGCAAGGCACGCATCAGGCCGAAAAGCAGGCCGGCAACGGTGCCGAGCAAAATCGCCCAGCTGGTCAGTTGCAGGGTGACCCATGCCCCCTGCAGCAAAAACAGAAAATCGTTCCAGGTAAAGCTGGTGGAAAACATGGGCAGTCCTCAGTAACGGAACAGTCGCCAGGCCATGAGCCGGGCTGCTGCAACGATCGCCTTGGCAATCAGGTAATACAGCACCGCGGCAATGGCGAAGTATTCAAAGGTGCGGAACGTTTTGACGTTGTAGTCCTGGGTCACACCGGTGAGGTCGTTGTTCAGGCCCACGATCACCCCCAGCGAGGTCATCAGCACCGCCCAGACCATCTGGTTGGTCAGCGGGTAAAACACGATGCGCAGCAGCTGCGGTACGACGATCATGCGGTAGGTCTGGAAGGCGCTCATGCCCAGCGAGCGAGCTGCACGTACCTGGGTTTCGGGTACTGCCTTGAGCCCGCCGCGAAAGTTCTCGGCCAGGTAACCTGCGTTGTTGAAGGTGATCCCGGCCAGCAGGGCGACCCATGAACTGACATGCAGGCCCAGGGAGCCGAGCCCGAAGTACAGGACATAAATCTGGAACAACGAGGGCGTGTTACGGGCAATGGACACCCAGGCATTACCGGCGCCGCGCAGCAGCGGGTTTTTGCTTTCGCGCATCACCGTCAGGGCCAGGGCGATCAGTACACCGAAGATCATCGACAGGGCAGCGGTCTCGAAGGTCACCAGGGCGCCTGCGAGCATGTCCGGCAAGGCGCGCAGGGCAGAGCGCCATTGGAAGGTATAGTCAAACATGGGGTGCGTTCTCCAGTGAGGCAGCAGCTTGCAGCCACTGCGGCAAGCGCCCGCTGGCCGTGGCGCTGCACGCCGCATCCACACACTCGGCGAGACTGGCGAAGTGAACCTTGCGGCCCACCAGGCCGGGGGCGTAATGGGCGTATTTGCCCGAGTTGGTCATCAGGTTTCTGGCGGCTGGCGGAATCACCGGTTCACCGAGCATGCACCAGCAGGTATCGCTGATAATCACCGCACCAAAGGCTTCGATCACGGCGATATGCCCGGCGACGCGGGCCTGCTCCAGCACGGTGCGACCACAGGTGATCGCCAGTACCACGTCGGGATGACGGTGGCGGCCCTGGCACAGGCTTGCCAAACGGGCGAACTCGCTGAGGGAAAAGTGCGGGTTGCCCAATGACACCACATCCACCCTGGCATCGCGGGCGCTGTTGAGCTCCTGCCAACTGAGCCGCAATTCCTCCAGGCTGAGTTTGAGCACCGGCAGCGGCCCATCGATCACCCGTGTCGGGTCGAGAGCTTCGGGGGTAACCCCGGCGATATGAAACAGCGCAGCGGCGCTGGTGGTGGCGAAGGCCGCACCGAATGCCTTGAGATCGTCCAGGTTCGGATGCTGCTGGAGCCCGGAAACCAGCGGGATCCGGCTGCCGGCCAGGGCACCGATGTGGTAGCCGAGCAGCGGGTAGAAAGAGTCGTCAAGGTTGGACAGGGGCGGCACTTCTATGTGCAAACGGGCCTTGCGCTGATCTTCCAGATGACAGCCAATCAGCGGTGCCCGGCCGGTGAGGGCGATACAGATATCCAGATAGTCGGGGTACTTGAGGGTGCGTGCGCCGAGCACGCTGTTGGCGTAAACCACCGCGTTGGATTCGGCCCAGACAATCTGCTCGCCGGCCTTGGGCGCACTGTCGAGCAGATAAGGCGCGCAGGTGAAACTCAATTGTGCGCCCATGGCCATATAAGCATCGCCCAGCGCGCTGGCGGGTACACCGAGCGCCGGGTCGATACCCAGTTCGCGCCAACGGCGCTGATCCACGGAAATCGAATTGAGGGTGGTGGGTACCCGCACCTTGGCACCCCATGTCACCAGTTGTTGCGCAAAGCGCAAACTCGCCGGCCCGGTATAGATGCAGCCGTCGATATGGGCCTGGGTGATGTCCACCAGATATTTGGCGCCCTGGATATGCGCCATGCGCAAAACGATCTGCATGGCCACCTGAGCGGCCTTGCCTTGGCTGCCGTCGAGCAGTGCACGGTCGTGTGCGGTCAGCTCGATCGAGCTGTGTGCATCTTCGGTTGGCCTGTCGTTGCGTGGTGCCGGAGTATCGTCAGGCGTTGAATCGTAAAGGCTCAAACCGTTGCCATCGACCCTGGCGAACGCCTTGCCGCGCAATTGGCCAAAGGCTTCCTTGCCGATGCACAGCACCGGCAGGGAACGTTGGAACAGGGTCTGTGCCACCAGCACGCCAAGGGTCAGGATCTCGTCGGCCTCGGCCAGCACCAGCGCAGCAGGAGCATGGCCATTGCTGATCAGTTCCATCAGCACACTGCTGCCGGTACAGGAGCCGCGCCCGCTGGGGATTGCCAGCACACGGCCGGCCAGGCATTCGCCGCTGAGCGGGTGATGGCGGTCGATCACCTCGCCGCTGAACGGGTCGACGCCGCCCCAGAAACTCAGGCCGACCTCGGCGTACAGCAGCGGGGCGGATGCATAACCATCAACCAGGCTGCGGCCTTCAAGAGAACTTATCCCGGACATGCTGGATACCTCAGTAATAAACGTGAGGTACGGTCAGATCAGCCGGTGGAATCTCGGTCCCGACCCATTTGGTCCACAGCTCCTTGTAGCGTCCGGTGCGTACTTGCTGGTTGACGAACAGGTTCAGGTAGTTGAGCAGGCCGTACTCGTTGCGCTTGGCGCCCAGGGACACGTAATCGACCACATAAGGCGCGTTACCGGCGACCTTGAGGTTTTTGTACTTGCCTGATTTAAGGGTAGCCGCAGCCACGGTGTTGGTGACCACGGTCGCCTCGATATGGCCCTGGGCAACGGCCAGCAGGGTGTCGTTCTGCGACTGATAGGCGCGGAATGAACCGCTGCCCCAGTTTTTCACGTCTTTTTCCAGGGCGATGGCTTCATAGGTGCCGCTGGTGTTGCCCAGGGCCTTGCCCTTGAGATCTTCAAAGCTGTTGATACCGGTGTTGTCGCGGGTCAGCACCACCATCTGGAAGGCAAAGTAAGGAATGCTCAGGCCAACGGTCTTGGCCCGTTCCAGGGTGTCGGAAGTGGAGGCCACAATGACATCGGCGCGACCGGAGACCAACGCCGGAATCCGGTCAGGGAAGGGGGTTTCAACGATTTCGGCATCGACACCGAGCACTTTTGCCAGATCGTTGCAGTAGTCCACATCAAAGCCGACGGGCTTGTTGGCCTCGTCACGGGAGCCCATGGGCGGGAAGTCCAGGGTGACGGCGCAGCGCAACTTGCCCGAACCGATAATATCGTCGAGCTTGTCGGCCTGCGCCGTGGCAATAAAGGAGGTACTGAGAACAGCGCTGAGAGCTACGGCAAGTACGGGGTTTTTCATGGAAGCCTCGGAGTCGTTGAAGGGCTGTTGATTAACGGTCTTTGGATTTCGTATACGATATTTGTTTTGCAAGGCGTGTGCCGATTTTTGCCGCAGGCCGCAATAAGTGAGCGAGCGCGGTATTTGCAGGCTTGCGTGATGGCACTCTGGTACTGGAGGGGTTGAGCGGTAGCAGGGGGGTGTTACAGAAGGGAGCATTACTGTGGGAAATGCCCCACAAAGGAACACTTGCTGGCTTTTTGGCGGTATTGGCTATTTTTTGCCCTGCGGGCAGTATGGGCTAGGTACTTTTTTTGGGAGTGTGAAGCCTGTGCCTATCGATGATGACTGCTGGGTGTACTACATCAATACAGACCTGATGCTCACGGCTCCGGTGAATCTGGCGCCCTTGGCACAAGCCATGGCGCCTGGAGATCTGCCCGAGGAATCAATCAGTTGCCTGCATGACAGTCAGGCTGACGGCGACCTCTATCGTTCTGTTTTCGAAGCCTTTGGCCCGCAAGGCAGTTACCCCACCCCTGATGAAAGCATCAGGGCCTTGCTCGATGCCATTGAGCAATTGCCGCAAGCACTGCAGCCGTTATGGCAAGCCTGTACAAAAAAGACCCTGGATATTGGCTACAACAGCGGAGTTACACCACGTTCCGTCAGCCACCCGATCCCGATCGATACCTTGCTGCGCATGCAGTCATTGGGGATCGACCTGTGTATTACGGTGTACTCGGTGGGGGAGTGAAGAACACGAAATCTTGTCGCCGCGGAGGAGCGCAGCGAGGCTGCGATCGATCGCGAAGCGGTCGTAAACCCTGAGCCCCGGATGTACTTGGCCCAACGCATTAACCGATTTTACGACTGCTGTGTCGCAGTGGCGCACCAAACCGATCGCAGCCTCGCTGCGCTCCTCAGCGACTACAAGCTAAAGCGTTGCGCACAGGCTCAATGGCTTTGCGGCAAATGCTCGAACAGGGTTTTGCACACGCCGGCAATATGCTCATCCAGCAACTTGACGGCCAGCTCAACATCGCCAGCGCGGCAGGCGTCAAGGATCTCCCGGTGTTCGTGATCGGCACGGTGTTTACCTGCCGACAAACTCATTTGCATACGCAGGTAGCGTTCCAGTTTGTCATTGACTGAGCGGATCAGGCTGATCATGAACGGTCGCTGCGCCGGCTCGTACAGGCAGGCGTGCAGTTCCCAGTTAAGCTCGGCCCAGCGGCCCACGTCATCTTCCCCGACAAACTCCTGGCAAATGCGTTCGGCACGGGCAAAGGTGTCTGCGGTCATGTTGGGAATGGCCAGGCGCAGCAGTTTGTCTTCAAGGAGCATGCGCACTTCGAACATCTGCGCCAGTTCGGCCTCGGAAATGCGCGTGACCATGGCGCCGCGGTTGCGCTGGAACATCACCAGCCCTTCAGCTTCAAGTCGCTTGAGGGCTTCGCGCACGGGGATTTTGCTGACATTGAACTGGCGGGCGATATCATCCTGGCGAATCGGTTCATCTTCAGCGAAATGCCCGGCGACAATCGCATCGCGCAAATGCAGGGTGATGATTTCCGATGTGGAAGGCGAATTGCCGAGGTCGGGTGCATTGAGTTTTGGATGGGCCACGGTGGTCATCATTCGCTTGTAAAAGATATATGGTATACGAAACTCAGCGGGTAAGCCTTGTGCCAGTCGCCCTGCGGCCTGTTACCTGGCACGGGTCAGCCTGCAAATGCCAGCACATTACAGGCTAGCCTGAGCCCGACTGAAGGCTGGCGACGTAGTCGGGTTAATCCTTAACCTGCTTGATGTCCTTGCGCAGGGGTTCCCCTGCAAGGTGTCAAAAAAACACCTGATCAGGCACCGGGTCATTGCGACCTGATATGCGCTTCCAGCCCCTGTCCATTGCTGCTTTCCTGAGTCATGAGCTTGACAGCGAAGCTGTAGGCATCCGTAATAGGAGAAAATGTTAACGTTAACTTAAATAAGAACAAGAGGGACACCCATGCAACGGACGGTCAAGCGTGATTACTGGCTTATCAGCGGTTTGCTGTTTTTTTTCTTTTTTTCATGGTCTTCCAGTTACTCGCTTTTTTCCATCTGGTTGCATCAGGTCATCGGCCTCAATGGCGCGCAGACCGGCTATGTATTTGCCGCGAATGCAATCGCAGCACTGCTGATCCAGCCGTTCTACGGGGCATTGCAGGACAAGCTCGGTCTGTCCCGCAAGCTGCTGGTATGGATTGGCCTGCTGCTGTGCGCCGCCGCACCTTTCGCGATTTATGTCTATAGCCACTTGCTGGCTCAGAACGTAGTGCTCGGCTCAGTGGTGGGGGCGGTTTTCCTGGCCTTTGCCATGCTGGCCGGGGTTGGCGTGATCGAAAGTTATACCGAACGGTTGTCACGGCACGTGGGTTTCGAGTTCGGCACCAGCAGGATGTGGGGTTCCCTGGGCTGGGCTGCGGCCACCTGCATTGTGGGTGTGGTGTTCAACATCAACCCCAATATTGCCTTCTACATGAGCAGTGCTGCCGGCGTGGCGTTTTTGCTCATTCTGTTTCGACTGGACCTGAGCCGGTTCAACCAACCCGGCTGCGCCAGCGGCGCAAGTGGCGCTGCACCCGTATCTGTCGGTGATCTATGGCAATTGCTCAAGTTGCCGCGGTTCTGGGCCTTCAGTGTCTATCTGACCGGGGTGTGCGGAATTTACATGATCTACGAGCAGCAGTTTCCGGTGTATTTCTCGTCGTTTTTTGCGACCCCGGAACAGGGCATTCAGGCCTATGGTTACCTGAACTCATCCCAGGTCCTGCTGGAGGCCGGCTTGCTCCTGGTTGCCCCTTGGGTGGTTGGCCGTACCGGTGCGAAATACGGGCTGATCCTGGCGGGCAGCATCATGTTTTTTCGCATTCTGGGTTCCGGCCTGGCTACAGAAACCTGGGCCATCGCCGTGTTCAAGATGCTGCATGCGGTTGAGGTGCCGATCCTGCTGGTCTCGGTGTTCAAATATATCGCGTTCAATTTCGACCCGCGCCTGTCTGCCTCGATCTATCTGGTGGGCTTTCACTTCGCCCAGCAACTCACCGCCATGCTGCTGTCGCCCTTGGTTGGCTACGGTTATGACCAATACGGATTTGCCGATGTTTACCTGGCCATGTCCGCTCTGGCTGGCGCCTGCCTGCTGCTGTCCTGGACCCTGCTGCGCAACGATCCACGGCAACCACCGGGCAAAAACGCTGTTGCCGAAGCGCTGGCATTACCCGCCATCACTCAATCAGTTACCCGTTATGAACCCTGACAAGGACCACCCCATGCACGCTGCACGGCTGGACATGGCCCATCGCGCCATTGAACAAACATTGCCCGAACGCGGCAACGACTATCGCCTCGCCTATCACCTGGCCCCGGCAGCCGGGTGGATGAACGACCCTAACGGCCTGGTGTTCTTTCGCGGCCAATACCACATGTTTTATCAGCATCATCCTTTTTCTGCACAATGGGGCCCCATGCACTGGGGGCACGCCAGCAGCGACGACCTGGTGCATTGGCAGCATTTGCCCATCGCCCTGGCACCGGGTGACAGTTATGACCGTGATGGCTGCTTCTCAGGCTCGGCAGTGGTACTCGATGACACCCTGTACCTGATCTATACCGGTCACATCTGGTTGCAAGAGCCGGGTGATGACCAGCACATCCGTCAGGTCCAGTGCCTGGCCAGCAGCACCGATGGCATTACCTTTATCAAGCACGGGCCGGTCATCGACACACCGCCTGACCCGGCCATCATGCATGTTCGTGACCCAAAGGTGTGGCAGCGCCACGGGGCCTGGTGGATGGCGCTGGGGGCACGCCTTGGGGATGACCCGCAGTTGCTGCTCTATCGTTCAGATGACCTGTTGCACTGGGACTTTCTGGGCTGTGCGCTGCAGGGGCAACGTGAACTTGATGGGTATATGTGGGAGTGCCCGGATATTTTCGAGCTGGAGGGGCGCGATGTGTTGCTGTACTCGCCCCAGGGCTTGAAGCCCTGCGGATATGACAATTGGAACCTGTATCAGAACAGCTACCGCATGGGGCAACTGGACGACAAGGGTGTGTTCAAACCCGGTGGGCCGCTCCATGAACTCGATCATGGCCACGATTTCTATGCTGCCCAGACCTTGCTCGCACCAGATGGCCGTCGCTTGTTATGGGCCTGGATGGACATGTGGGAAAGCCCGATGCCCAGCCAGTCCGAGCACTGGTGCGGGGCGCTGACATTACCCCGTGAAGTCAGTCGCGACGGTGCCCGGCTGCTGATGCGTCCGGCCCGCGAGCTGATTGCATTGAGGCAGGCGGGGCAGGTGCTGCAGATAGGTGCGCTGAAGTCTGCCAATCAGTTGCTGGATACCTGGGGTGCGCTGCTGGAGATTGAACTTGAGCTGGATATTGCCGCCAGCAGCGCTGAACATTTTGGTCTGGCATTGCGCTGCAGCAATGATCAGCAGGAGCGTACCTTGCTGTATTTTGATGCCATGGCCCGGCGCCTGGTGCTCGACAGGCAACATTCCGGCGCCGGGGTGAGCGGAGTTCGCAGTGTACCGATCGCGGCAGGGCAGACACGCATTGGCCTGCGAATTTTTCTCGATCGTTCATCCATCGAAGTGTTCGTCGACGATGGCGCCTGGAGCCTGAGCAGCCGAATTTACCCAAAGACTGACAGCCTTGCGCTGCGGGCTTATGCCGTCAATGGCACAGGCCATTTTGGCAAGGCCCTGGTGTGGGGGCTGGCGGATCTGAAGCTATGAAGTCAGGCCTTTTGGCGCAGGGCGCGCCGTCCTTGCTCATGCTGTTCTGACGCTATCAGGCATGACATCATGCCCGGTCAGACACGTATGGCGCGTACCCATGGCTTCAGTAAAAGATGTTGCACGGCTGGCGGGGGTTTCCCTGATGACCGTTTCCAGGGCCCTCAACACCCCGGGAAAGTTGAATCAGGAGACCCTGGCCAAAGTGCTGCAGGCCGTCGAGACCCTGGGTTATGTGCCCAGTCTTTCTGCGCGCAAGACCCGCGGCGGCCACTCCAGTGGCAAGACCATCGGCATCTTTGCCCTGGATACGGCCACCACTCCTTTTGCCGTTGAAATGCTGCTCTCGATGGAGCGTACGTCCCGCGAGCATGGCTGGAACGTGTTTATCCTCAACGTGTTTGAAGCCCCGCCCTGCCAGAAGGCCATCGAGTTGATGCTCTCCCATCAACCGGACGGCATCATCTTCAGCGCCATGCAGCTTCGCCGGGTGGACATTCCTCAGGTACTGCGCAGCGTGCCGCTGGTTCTGGGCAATTGCGTCAGCACCGAAACCGGCATTGCTTGTTATATATCAGACGATGAAGACGGACAGTATCAGGCGGTACGCCAAGCGCTGCGACAGGGCTACCGCCGTCCGCTCTGCATAAACCTGCCGCAAAGCAGTATGGCCTGGGGGTTGCGCCAACGCGGACTGGCCCGCGCTCTGGACGAGGCCGGGATCAGTGCCGCGCAACTGCCTCAGTTCGACCTGCCCGACGATGACGGCTATCAGCACACCCTTGTGGTGCTGGAGCAACAGCTGCTAGCGGGTAATGGAACTCCGCCCTTTGACCTGCTGATTTGCGGCAACGACCGGATTGCCCTGGTGGCGTATCAGTATCTGCTCAGTCGCGGCTTGCGTATTCCGCACGATGTGGCGGTACTGGGGTTTGACAATATGGTGGGGGTTGCCGAGCTGTTTTACCCACCCTTGAGCACCGTGCAGTTGCCGTATTACGAAATGGGTCGCCGCGCGGCACTGCATCTGATCGAAGGCCGGGACGACTGCGCCATCCACAAGATTGCCTGCCCGCTGGTTGAGCGCGACTCCTGCTGACCCGTTCGGTGGGTAAATCCAGGCATGGAATCTGGTAAGGCCAATTTATTAAAAAAATAATTGGTCTTGCCAATATTTTTTCCTCCGTGTAGTTTTCGAGCCGCACCCATTGTGGTCTCGCCAATACCCGGTAGCCCTTGCGCTATCGACGGAGAATAAAAAATGCTGACTGTGATCTGTAACGAACCCCGCTTGCTCACCACCCTCGAAAGCCCTGTTCCCGAGCGTCGCCCCGGTGAAACCCTGATCAGGATCAAACGCGTGGGTGTGTGCGGTACCGACTTGCACATCTTTACCGGTAACCAGCCGTATCTGGAGTACCCGCGGGTGATGGGCCACGAATTTTCCGGCATCGTCGAGGCCAGCGAAGAGGGCAGCGCCCTGGTGCCGGGCGATGTGGTCTACGTGATGCCTTACATTTCGTGTGGTACGTGCATCGCCTGTCGGCAGGGCAAGACCAACTGCTGCTCGCGCATCCAGGTGCTGGGTGTGCACTGTGACGGTGCCTTTACCGAGTACCTGAGTGTCGCCCATCAGTTCATCCACAAGGCCGTCGGGGTGACCCTGGACCAGGCCGCAATGATCGAATTCCTGTCCATTGGCGCCCATGCGGTGCGCCGTTCGAACCTTCAGGCCGGGCAACGCACGCTGGTAGTCGGTACCGGTCCGATCGGCATGGCCGCGGCGATTTTTGCCGGCTTGCGCGGAGCGCAGGTCACGGTGCTGGATACCCGTGACGACCGTCTGGATTTTTGCCGCAAACATCTGAATATTCACGCCGCGGTGAAGATTGGCGACGGCGATAAAGATGCGCTCGCCGACCTTACCGATGGCGATTTTTATGATGTGGTTTTCGATGCTACCGGCAACGCCCGGGCCATGGAGCGTGGCTTTGAATTTATCGCCCACGGTGGCACCTACGTGATGATCTCGGTGGTGCGTGACACGATCACCTTCTCCGATCCCGAGTTCCACAAGCGCGAAGCCACCCTGATGGGCAGCCGCAATGCCACCGTCGAAGATTTCCGCTATGTGGAGCAATGCCTGCGCGACGGCCTGATCCCCGATCAGGCGCTCAACACCCACCGTATTCCCCTCAACGAAGTGGCCAGCCGTTTCTCCACGCTGCTGGATCCGCAGCAGGGCGTGGTCAAGGCCATTATCGAGTGCTAGGAGCGCACCCTAACCGTTGAGGAAGCAGCATGAAAATGACCAACCCTGGATTACTTGTACTGACTGGCGGTGATGATGTGGCGGTGGCGCGCGGCGACATTGCCAAGGGTCAGCAACTGTTTGCCGATGGCCTGAGCGTGACTGCGCTGGCCGATATCCCTGCGGGGCACAAAATCGCCCTGCGTGCCGTTGCCCAAGGGCAGTTGGTGCGCAAATACGGGCAGTCCATCGGCCAGGCGAGTACAGCCCTGCACCCTGGTGATCATGTTCACGTGCACAACCTGCAGATGCCGCAGACCAGCACGAACCACACGCTGGCCAACGTGTACCAACCCACCGTCCAGGATGGCGGCGGTGCCCGCTTTGCCGGGTATATCCGTGCAGACGGGCGTGTCGGTACGCGCAACTACATCGGGGTGATTTCCAGCGTCAACTGCTCGGCAACCGTATGCAAGCAGATTGCCGCGGCATTTGATGCGGGCTACCTGCGCGACTATCCCAATGTGGACGGCGTAGTGGCAATCACCCATGACAGCGGCTGCGGTATGGGCGCCAAGGGCGAGGGCATCGAGATTCTCAAGCGCACCCTGCGTGGCTATGCCGATCATGTCAATTTCGCCGGTGTACTGGTGATCGGCCTGGGTTGTGAAGTCAATCAACTGGCCCCGCTCATGGAACAATTGGCCGAGCGCAACGCGGTGCTCAAAGCAGGCCTGGTGATCCAGGACGCCGGCGGTACCCGCGAAACGGTGCAACGCGGCAAAGAGCTGGTCAACGCCATGCTCGATCAGGTCAACAGCCAGCAACGCAGCAGCGTGTCGGCCAGCCACCTCACCGTAGGCCTGCAATGCGGTGGCTCGGACGGTTATTCGGGGATTACCGCCAACCCGGCGCTGGGTGCGGCGGTCGACCTGTTGGTGCGCCACGGCGGTACCGCCATTCTCTCCGAAACACCGGAGATCTATGGGGCAGAGCATCTGCTGACGGCCCGCGCAGCGTCAGCGCAGATTGCCGACAAACTGATGGGCCGTATCCACTGGTGGGAGGCCTATGTACGCCAGCATGACGGCGACATGAACAACAACCCTTCACCGGGCAACAAGGCCGGAGGCATAACCACCATCCTCGAGAAGTCCCTGGGTGCAGTGGCCAAGGCGGGGTCTACCGGCTTGATGGCGGTCTATGAATATGGCGAGACAGTCCAGCGAAAAGGTCTGGTGTTTATGGACACGCCCGGCTATGACCCGGTGTCTGCCACTGGCCAGGTGGCGGGTGGTGCGAATCTGATCTGCTTTACCACTGGTCGTGGTTCTACCTATGGCTGTAAACCGACGCCATCGCTGAAAGTTGCCACTAATACCCGCCTGTTTGAGCGCATGGCGCTGGACATGGATTTCAATGCCGGAACGATTGTCGATGGCGAGGAATCGGTGATCGAGGCGGGCGCACGCCTGTTCGCACTGATGCTCACAACCGCGTCAGGCGGCAAAACCTGCAGCGAGGAAAACGGTCTTGGCGACAACGAATTTGTGCCCTGGCAAATTGGCGCGGTGATGTAACACCCACACGTCCAAGGGCTGGCTCCAAGCTTTGTGCAGCGCACCCGGGCCTGTGTGGTAGCCTTTGGCATCATTTTTTGGACGCTACCTCGATGGTCTCCACCTTTGCTCCTTCAGAGCGCAAGCTCTATCAGAAAATCGCCGACCGATTGCGCGACTACATCGTCCAGGGTGACTTCAAGGTGGGCTCGCGCCTGCCTCCCGAGCGCGATTTGACCCAGTTGCTGGGCGTCTCGCGCCCGTCGTTGCGCGAGGCCCTGATTGCCCTGGAAATCGAAGGCAGCATCGAGATCAGAATGGGCTCGGGGGTCTATGTGGCTGCCCGACCGAGCGAAGGCGGCGCCCGTACCGGCACTCATGGCGAGAGCCCGACTGAACTGATGCAGGCCCGCGCGCTGATCGAGGGCGAAGCGGTGGTGCTGGCCTGCATGCACGGGAAAAAGAGCGACTACCGTTACCTGAAGGAGTGCATTGATGCCATGCGCGCGAGCATCGAAGCGAACCGTCCGCCGCTGGAAGACGACCGAAAGTTTCATCATCGCCTGGCAAAGATGACCGGCAATGGTGCGTTGGTGCGCATCATTACTGCGCTGTTCGATGAGCGTCACAGCCCGATTTCTGCGCAGTTGAGCGAGCGTTCGGAAAACCACGGCACCTGGGATGCCGCGGTGGTCGAGCACGAGGCCATTTTGCAGGCCCTGGAATGCAAGGATGTGATTGCTGCCCAGACTGCCATGCGCCAGCATTTGCTGTGTTCCCAGGCGCGCTGGCTGGGAACGCTGGAAGCCCGGACAGGGGATTAGAGACAGACCGCAAAGCCGTGTAGAACCCAGGCGCGCAGTTTTACTGAAACACCGCAAAGCTCTTCAGCGACTACAACGTCTTAGTCCGGTAATGCATAGGCAATGATGTAGTCACCCACATCAGGCGAGTGGCTCATGCCGCCCGCCGAGATCAGCACATATTGCTTGCCCGTGGCCGGCGACTTGTAGATCAACGGCGCTGCAACCGCACCCACCGGCAAACGTGCCTTCCACACTTGCTCACCAGTTTCTGCGTATTGAGATCAATCGCACTCATGCTGCCGAACGTTCGGATGTTTTTTGGGAGAAATCCTCAGGCCTGAGAAACATTGTTGGTAAAGCAGCAATAATCCGGTGTGGCTACAAGGCTATCGACGAACATGAAATTTCGTCCGAGTGCGCAATCGGCCACAGAAAATATCCTCTGCAGGCCTTAATCTTGACGTTTTTGTCGTGTACGCGGATTGCTCATGTCTTCAGTTGTCGATGGTTTGCCCAGTAACAAACGCCTGCCTGCCGTGATCGCGATCTCCCTGGGGATTGGCATGGCGACCCTCGATACCGCCATCATCAACACCGCCTTGCCAACCCTGGCCGAAGGCATCGGCACTGACTCCGCCTCGGTCATCTGGGTAGTCAACGCTTACCAACTGGCGACCATTGCCGCGGTGTTGCCGTTTGCTTCCCTCAGTGACGTGTTGGGCCATCGCCGGGTTTTTCTCGGCGGCCTGCTGGTGTTTATCCTGGCCTCCCTGTTCTGCGGCCTGGCGTGGTCGCTGCCCACGCTGACTGCCGCGCGGGTGGTGCAAGGGCTGGGCGCTGCGGCGATCATGAGTGTGAATATCGCGTTGTTGCGCCACATCTATCCGGCAAAAATTCTGGGCAGGGGGCTGGGCTATAACTCGCTGGTGGTGGGGCTGGCTTTCACTCTGGGGCCAACGGCTGCATCGGCCATCCTGTCGGTGACGACCTGGCATTGGCTGTACCTGATCAATGTACCGTTGGGACTGCTGGCCGTTGTACTGGGCTTGCGCTCGCTGCCGGAAATTCCCAGAAGCGGACACGCGTTTGACCGGCTGGCCGTGATTTTGTGTGCCGGGCTGTTTGCCTTGCTGGTGCTGGGGCTGGGTTCGGCGGTACATGGCGCCGAGGGCGATTTAAGCCTGGGGCTGATCGGCGTGGCGCTGGTGTGCGGGGTATGGCTGATGCGCCGTCAGGCTGCGCATCCGGCACCGATGCTGGCGATTGATCTGTTCAAGCGGCCACTGTTTGCCTTGTCCTCTCTGACCGCGATCTGTGCGTTCAGCGCCCAGGGGCTGGCGTTTGTTTCGTTGCCTTTTCTGTTGCAGACGGCGCTTGGCCACAGCCAGGTGGCTACCGGTTTTTTGATGACGCCGTGGCCCGCGGTGGTAGCGGTTATGGCGCTGATTGCCGGGCGTCTGGCGGACCGCGTATCGCTGGCACTGCTGTGCGGCATCGGTCTGTTGATGTTGAGCGCAGGCATGGCAGCGCTGGCGTTATTGAGCGAAGGCGCTTCGACCTTTGATATTGGCTGGCGCATGGCGTTGTGTGGCGCCGGTTTCGGGTTTTTCCAGTCGCCCAACCTCAAGGCGATCATGACCAGTGCGCCGCTGGCCCGTAGTGGTGGTGCCAGCGGCATTGTCGCCACGTCGCGGTTGCTGGGGCAGACACTGGGCGCGTCACTGGTGGCGCTGTGCTTTCACTTGTCTGCGGTCAGCGGCCCGTACCATGCATTGTGGCTGGGCTGCGCTTTTGCCCTGGCGGGTGCGTTGGCCAGTGGCCTGCGTTTGATGCAGCAGCCCGGACAGGCTTGAGGTGCGGGAGAGTCAAAAGTAGGACTCTCGCGGTGGGCTATTGATCCGGCAAGCTTTCTCAGCCGTCAGAGCGCCATGACCATTTCATGCCAGGCCATGCCGCCATGCCCGGAGGGCGATGGCTGGACGTACTGATAGTCCATGCGGGTATAGAGAGGCACATGCTGTTGTTTGCACATCAGATGGATCGAGTGCTTGCCCTGGTTGCTCATCTGCCTGACAAACTCATTCATGAGCAGCCTGGCAAAGCCCTTGCCCTGGTGTGCGGGGGCAACCACTACGGACATGATTACCACATTGGGTGCAACAGGGTCGTGGCCGATCAGCTCCTTGAAAGCCTCATCCGACATCACGACGTTGTAGGCACAGCCGCTATTGATAAACCCGACGATTTCCCCAGCCTGCTCAAGCACAAGAAACCCTTGGGGATACTGGGCGATTCGCGTTCGGATCTTCTCCAGGGTGGCTGCTTCATCGCCTTCATAGGCCGAAACCTCGATCTGATAGCAGGATTCGGCATCCTGGGGCGTTGCCTGCCTGAAGAGGGGCTCGGGCATGACCATGGCTTAATCCCCAGTGGTTGTTGTGGTGTCCTGCTCCGATTGCTCGGCCAGCTTCAGGCGGTCAGCCTTGCTGATGTACGGGTTCTTGTTCTTCGGGGCCAGCTTGGCGTTGGCCTTCTTGGCATTGGCCTTCAATATCTGGTTGATTTTTTTACGACGGTTCATGGTTGCTGCTCGGTGTGTGGGGCGTAGGGCAGCGATTTTACAGGGGTTATGCAGCGCTCTGAGTATTATTGTCTGAAAATTTGTTCAATGGCCGCAATTGGGTATGCGTAACGCAAGCGTGGGCTCGCGTGACTATAAATAACTCATCGTAAAGGTCATGGACGTATTGGCGGTGCCAAACCCCAGCGTTTGATCTTCGAGGTGAATATAGGCGGCGCTCAGCGGGATCTTGAAGTTGCCGCCCTGTACATCGTAAGCGCTGAACACATGCGCCTTGTCCAGAGCCAACGGGGTGCCATCACCATCCATTATCCGTAGCCCGACGCCCTTGGCGCCGGACGCGCCGTCCAGCGCAACCAGGCCATTTTCCCTGTCGATAACGGGGGTATTAGCTTGCAGCGAATAGGTCACCTTGTCGATGCCTTGGGGGCATGCATTGAGGGCAATATCGAAGTTTACGGGGTGTGTCTGGCCTCGACTGCCTGTGACTTCACTGGCCACATAATCGCCCATATTCACTGAGACATCGGGGGTTTTGCAGGATGATGCGGAGATGATCAGGCTGCCGGTCATGGTTACGTTATGAGTGACCAGTGTCCCGTAATTGATCGTACCGACTGTAAAAGGACCTATAACCGAGCCGTGTTTGATGGTGCCGATTTTCACAAATCGGTAAATAAACCTCACCCCGTAAGCACCCCCTACGTTTGTCGGACGGTGGGTTCTGTCGCCAAACACATTGATTGTGTATTTGGGGTCATCGTAGGAACTGAACATCTGCAGTGCAATGCCGCTGTTTTTTATCGGGAATATATACCCGCTCGCCGGCGCCGGCCCTAATGCAGGATTTGGAATCAGGCCGATGGGCGTAATGCTGTCACACGTTATATTGTTGGTTTCACGCGCTATATAAGAGCTTTCATAGACCGTACGGTCATGTTCCAGGTCGGCAGGGATACTGATAATACCAGGGCCTTTGAGAAGAACTTCAGCTGCTGTGAGGGGGTTGTTTCCGCGATTGAAATGGCAGTCAGCGAATGAGTCTGTGTACCCGAAGAGTAAAAGCAGGGCCAGTAACGGCAAGAGCTTTACATGACTTGTTTTTTGTATTGCACCTGAGAGGATGCGTGTTGTTGCGTGTGTATGGATATATGTTTGTCTGCGCTGCACAGTAGCTCCAGGGTAGTTCATTCAGATCGCAGGATGCGAGTTATAAATAGCTGATCGTAAACGTCAGGGATGTATTGGCGGTACCAAATCCCAATGTTTGGTTGTCAAGTTGAATATAGGCGGCACTCAGCGGGATTTTGAAGTTGCCCCCTCGAACATCATAAGCGCTGAAATCATGGGCTTTGTCCAAAGCCAGAGGTGTTCCATCGCCGCCCATTATTCGCAGCCCGATGCCTTTGGCGCCGGACGCACCATCCAGTGCGACGAGGCCAGTTTCCCTGTCGATAACAGGCGTGTTGGCTTGCAGCGAGTAAGTCACTTTGTTGATACCGTCGGGGCATTCATTGAGCGCAATATCAAAGCTTACGGGTTGGGTCTGGCCTCGGCTGCTCGTCACTTCACTGGCCACGTAATAACCCATGTTCACTGAAACATCGGGGCTTTTGCAGGATGATGCGGAGATAATCAGGCTGCCGGTCATGGTCACGTTGTGAGTGACCAACGTTCCGTAATTTATCGTCCCGACCGTGAAAGGGCCGATTACCGTGCCATGCTTGATGGTGCCGATTTTTACAAACCTGTAAATAAACCCTGTCCCGTAAACGCCCCATGAGTTTGTCCGGTACACGGTTCTGTCGCCAAACACATTGATTGTGTAATCGGGTTCTGCATAGTTATTGAATATCTGCAGAGCAACGCCGCTGTCGTTAATCGGGAATAGATACCCGCTCGCCGGCACCGGCCCTAACGCAGGATTTGGGATCAGGCCGATGGGCGTAACGTTGTTACAGCTAATACCGTTGGTGCCGCGTGCTATATAAAAGCCTTCATATATCGTACGGTTGTTTTCAAGGTCGGTGGGTATGCTGATAACGCCGGGGCCTTTTAGCAGAACCTCAGACGGCGTGAGGGGATTTCTACCTTCATTAAAACGACAGTCTGCGAATGCGTCCGTGTGGGTAATGAGTAAAAGCAGGGCAAGTAACGGCAGGAGCTTTATAGGTTTTATGTGTGTGTTGTACATAAGCGTGCTGTAGTGGTCTAATGAAACCGGACACCCATTTAGGCGAGAATGCTCGCCAGATCGAGGTGTCAGATGACCAAACAA
>NZ_WIWH01000038.1:0-59140 GCF_009600035.1 Pseudomonas sp. FSL R10-2964
AGGAAGCCTTGGCTATGCGGCATGATGCTCCGGCTTCAATTCAATAACCGTGTTGCACTCAGCTCCTGCAACCGCCCTTGATAAAGATAGAACCAGTGTTCAGTACGCTGGCCCTATTAAGTCAGTCACTAAATCGCTTGAAGGTTATAAGTGGCTTGGTCAATCAGATGACATGAATGGTGGCGTGGTTTTTGAGCCGTATGCAAACCCTGATTTCGGTAAAAATGACACTGAAACGGGGGGTGCAATCATGGTGACCGCTACATTCTATCTTTATGATAAGCCAGTTAAAGAGGCTCTGATGATTGCTCGTCAAAGCGAGATTCCGGGTTTTGTTGAGTTTTACGGGTACGAATCAAGAGAGCTACAATTGCACGTGAGGATGGCTGATGATAATGCATTCCAAGCTTTTTCAAGTGCAGACGAATATCGTAGGCCGGAAAAGTTGATGGCATATAAAAAGGTTGAACAATTTAATAAGAGTAACTATGAGAGCACGTTGAAGTCTGCACTTGATGATGGAACTTTTTTTTAGTAACGGCGTCTAGAGAAAAGGCTGCCTTGGTGGTCTTTTTTATTTTTATGGTTTGGGATTTTTTGAAGTAGGGGGCTTGATCCAGGTTGGGGGATTGAATTGATCAGTTTAAAGTGTGTTTTGAACCGTGGTATAAATCAACTGTCTTAGGTGTTTATCAATTACTGGGGAGTACGCATGGAAAGCATGAGTTGGGACAAGTTGCTGAATAACACCCGTCTTGGCGGTCGTCCTCCTAAATCTGAGCTAGGCCGTTCACCTTTCCACTCAGACCACGACAAGGTTATTTTCTCCGGAGCTTTCAGACGCCTTGCCAGAAAGACTCAGGTTCATCCTCTTGCCACTAATGACCACGTTCATAACCGTCTCACACACAGCTTGGAAGTGGCTTGTGTAGGCCGTACCCTGGGGGTGAGAGTAGGCCAAGAACTTCTGAATGAAAGACTTATTCCTGAGCAACATTCAGCTTCTGATATTGGTGATATTGTCCAGACTGCTTGTCTCGCTCATGACATTGGCAACCCTCCCTTTGGGCATACAGGTGAAGAAGCTATTCGTCACTGGTTCACCAATGATGTTGGGGCGAAGATAATAGAACAATTGCCTTTTAATGAAGCTACTGATTTACGTAGATTTGAAGGCAATGCACAAGGGTTTAGGGTTTTAACGACCTCGGAATATCATCCCTATGAAGGGGGGATGCGTCTTACTTATGCGTCGCTTGGCGCTTTCATTAAGTATCCTTGGCTTGCTGGTGATGCTGTTAATGGGCAAAGACCTATTCAGAACAAATATGGTATTTCTGTTCTGAATTGGGTTTGTTCAATGAAGTGGCGGACGCTACTGGCTTGTTAAAGCTGGGTGATGGTTGGCGGTGTCGCCATCCACTGGCTAACTTGATGGAAGTGTCTGATGATTTTTGCTACGCCATTCTTGATTTAGAGGATGGTGTAGAGATGGGTATCCTTGAGTGGGATAAGGTCTTTGAAATACTGTGCCTTGTCCTTGATGATCACCAGAAGAATCAGTTGGTCAAAGAAATTCAAGGCATGAAGGTTGGCCGTAGGCTCTCTATGATTCGTGGGAAAGTTATTTCAGCTTTTGTAGATGCTGGAGCGACTGCTTTCATGAATAACCATAATGAAATCATGACTGGCAAGGTTCTAGGTATTTTAGAACTTTGTGATAAGAATGTCCGTGAGTGTGTAGCCGCCGCCAAAGGTCTTGCTCGCGATGAAATCTTCCAGCATCCCAGGAAGGTTGAGTTAGAAATAGGGGCTTATAGCACTATATCTACGCTGCTAAACGTTAGCTGCTCTGCTGCTTTGGAATATGTCAGAAAGGGCGGTGTAGCTGATTCGAAGACGAGAAGGGTGGTAGAGCTTCTTGGGCTGGACTTGAATAATTTAGACGCCAGTGGGGGTGTTTCCAAGGAGTACGGTGCAATGATGCAGGTTCTGGATTACGTGAGTGGCATGACCGATAACTATGCCATGCACTTGGCTCGACAGTTTAATGGTATGGGCGGGGAGCGTTGAGCCTGCGTGTACATAATAGCCAGCTGTTTTATTATGTGATTGCAAATGTGCTTCTCATTGAAAAGGCCACCTAAGTGGCCTTTTGTATCACAATTCAGCTTTTAATTTGTCGAATTCATTTTTTATTTCACGAAGCATTAACTTGCGTCCCTCATTTGCTTTGGAGTTTCCAATAATGGCAGAGATGGAAAATCCAACGGCAGTAAGGGCTGTTCCTACTACATAGCCAAACCATCCTTTGGCAATGTATACGCTAAGGGCAGTAACTGCGAGTCCGGCGGCGACAACAATTTTGTTGCCGTTATAGGTTTTGAATTCCCCGTGCTCGTAATACGTTTGCGTAACTGCAAGTGAGGCCAGGCTAAAAAAGGTGCCTACGCCCGGCAATGCAAACATTATAAAGTCTTGAAAAGTAAAAGTTTCTCTTTCGCTAATATACCCGAGTGTGTAAATCTCTCCATTCGGGGTCACTTGATAGGCGACGGGTTCACCACTTTTAAAAGCCATTAGAATTTTTTTGCCAACAGGAGCATGTAAACTCTCGTCAATGAGGATCGCTGGCAGCAAGTCACCGTTCTGAAACTCAAGCAATGCCTCAAGCTTGACATGAGTTCCTATATTGTTACTGACTGAAACGTTGTTGCCTTGCTTAGTGGTTGTAACTGAGCCGCTTGTGTGGGAGGTGACTGTTTTGTCCCTTAAAATGACTGCTGCACAATCGAACGCGGGCCTTCTACTCATGGCTATTCCTTAGCTTGCTAACAATAAAAACGACTAACTCAAAAAATTAAGCGGGAGGCTGGCATAATGCCATTATTTGATGAGGGCCAGGAACTTATCAAATTTCCAAAGCCTGATCAAGCGGCTGTAGAGGCTTCATTCTTTTATGCGTTCGTTAGAGGCTAACAGGATAGGGTTTCGCTGCTGCGCCAGAGGCGTAGAGCAGGTGACTTATAGGCAGGCGATGGCTAGTGTCTTTGTTTTGCTGGTGATGCAAACAACCGTAAATCCCTAGTCAGTTCGAACGGGCTGTTCGAAGGGTGGTGTATCGGCTCTATAATTGTCCTGACAAAAACCGAGGTTATTCCTAAGTGGTACAATTTCGTCTTCTTGTTCTTATATATTCTTATTTGTAACTAGTTGGCTGTTGACCCTGTAATAAGGTCGTTTTTGGCTGCGGAGCCTAAATACAGTTCGCTCGGTAGCCGCCGAACCGGTGCTTCTTGTCACCCAGGGAGCGGCCGACGCAACTGACTTCGAGGGAGTGGGTGAGGCGGGTGTGGATATGGTCGTTGCTGTTGACCGGATGGACCTGTGTTTTGCGCCCCAGCAGCTTCTCGTTTCAGAACGGATGACGCAAGTGGAGGCATGATCAGGGGCGCCATCTGTGGCAGCGGGCTTGCTCACGATGCAGGCAGCGCGGTGTTTCAGTCAAACCGCGTCGATGCCATCGCGAGCAAGCCCGCTCCCATAGAAGGAGGGGGGGCTTTCAGTTCAGGGCTTGCGCGAGGCCTGGATCACCATCTTGATCAGTGGTATCAAGCCAGTGGTCAAGCTGATCCAGCGTGACGTGCCCCCGGTATTTTTGCTTTTGGCGCCTCTGCCGGTCAGGAACCCGAGCAGGGTGACAATCCCCACACCCCACAAGGGTGCATGCTTGATCCCCAGGGTTTCCTGCCAGTTGCTGGTCATCCCGCGCATTTTTTGCAGGGGTTGCAGCAGTTGTTGCGACTCATGACGAATCTCCTGCCGGTGCATTTCCATGCGCAGGCGGATCAAGGTTTTGCGCAACTCCTGGCGTGAAGCATTTTTCGGCAATTCAGGCAGGCTCATGGCAACAAACGCTCGCGGTCTTTGGCCAGCTCTTCAAGCGTGGCATTGAAAGGAGAGGATTCATCGAATATCGCGGCGTTGAGGCGCAGCCCGCAGAACACCGCGGCCAGCGTATAAAACACACAAAGCCCGATAATGCCGGGGATGCGGTAGCTGTCCCAGAGCAGGATCATCACCAGCGCCGACAGTCCGATCAGCAGCAACAGCGCGAACACCAGTGCCAGCCCGGCAAACAACAACAGGCTGACGGTGCGTGCCTTCTGCTCTTGCAGTTCGATGCCCAGCAATTCGACATGGCTGTGCAACAGACCCAGGAATGCGGCACCCAAGCGCCGCGGTGAGGAACGGGGGGAACCGGATTCGTCTGTCATATCAGCGCCGGGTTGCCAGCAGGCCCAGAACAAAGCCGATACCGGCCGCGATGCCCACAGACTGCCAAGGGTTTGCCTGCACATAATCTTCGGTGGCCACCACAGCCGCCTGACTGCGGTCTTTCAACGATTCCTTGGTTTCTTCCAGGGTTGCGCGAGCCTTGAACAGGCTGTCCTTTATCTGGGCGCGCAGTTCTTCAGCCTGGTCACCGGCCAGGGACGCGGTGTGTTCCAGCAACTTTTCGGCATCGAGTACCAGCGTCTGGAAATCGGCCATCAGGATTTCTTGAGCATTCTTTGCTGTTTTACGGGCCATGATTCACTCCATTAGTGGCTTGATAATCGTTCGAGTGTAGGCCTTCGGTGAAGGTTCACTCGTTTCCTTGGCATTGCTTACGCGGTTGGATGGGCAATGCCAGAGATGTCTTTTGTGTACAGAGGCAAAACCTTACCTTAAATCAGTCGTTTTCGCGGGGGATTGCAGCTTCCCGCGCGTCTTCGCTTTCAAAACAGCCTTCGAGCAGGTGATAGCGGTCATGGCGTACCTGGTCGACCCGGCGTTGCACGATTTTTTCTGACAGGCCCAGCAAAATCAAGGCATGGGAGGCGAGCATCAGGCTCGACTCGAGCAATTCCGGTACCACTTCAGTTGCCCCGGCGGCCTTCAGCTCGGTGAGCTGGCTGTCATCGCGGGTCCTGACCAGGATAGGCACTTCGAGGGTAATCAGCCGGGCTTCCTTGAGTACGCTCATGGCCACCTCGGTGTTGTCCACGGCAATCACCAGCAGTCGCGCACGATCCAGGCCTACAGCGCGCAGCAGATCACCCCGGCGGGCGTCGCCGTAGTGCACGCAGCTGTCCGCTTTAGCTGCTTCCTCAATGCGATCGGGGTCGTAGTCCAGCGCGACAAAGTCCTTGTGTTCGCTGCGCAGGAAACGGCCAATGGACTGGCCCACGCGGCCATAGCCGCACATCACCACGTGCCCGTGCAGTTCGGCGTTTTGGCTGGCGATTTCTTCCAGCTCCGCCTCTTCATAGGATTGCCGGTGCAGGCTGGCTGCGATAAGTGGCGCGGCGCGCAGCAGCAGGGGCGTCAGCAGCATCGAGCAGAACGTGGCGGCCAGCAGATAGGCAGCCATATCCGCCGGGATCAGCGAGTTGCTCTGCATCTGCGCCATCAGGGCAAAGCAGAACTCACCGCCCTGGGCCAGGGCCAGGCCACTGCGCCAGGCGGTTTCTCCGTCGCTGCCACGCAACTTGACCAGAATCGCGACCACGGCACCCTTGATCAGCATCAGGACCAGGGTCAGGCCTAAAATCAGGAAACCGTGGTGAATGAAAAGCTGCAGGTCGATCAGCATGCCGATGCTGACGAAAAACAGACCCAGCAGAATGTCCCGGAAAGGTCGGATATCGGCTTCAATCTGATGTCGATAGTGGCTTTCACCCAGTAGCATGCCGGCCAGGAAGGCGCCGAGCGCAGGGGACAGGCCCAGCAGGTGGGTGAGCCAGGCGGTGAGCAGCACGATCACCAGCGCCAGCAACACAAACAGCTCTGCCGAACGCGACGCGGCCACCTCGTGGAACAGGCGCGGCAGCAGGAAGCGACTGGCAAACAGAAGCCCCAGAAACAGGATCACAGTCTTGCCCAAGGTAACCGGCAAGGCCCAATACCAGGCCTGGTCGCTGCTGCCGGCGAACACCGGCACCAGGGTCAGCAACAGTACCGCGACCACGTCCTGAAACAGCAGTACGCCAATGGCATTCTGCCCGTGACGACTGAAGATTTCCCCCAGGCTAGTCAGCTCTTTACTTACGATCGCCGTGGATGACAGGGCGAGTCCGGCACCGAGCAGGAACGCGCCGTTAAGGCTCATGCCAAAGGCATACAGCAGGCCGCCCAGCGCCACTGCCGAACACAGCACTTGCAGGCTGCCCAGGCCAAATACCACCCGACGCAGCTTGAGCATCTTGGGCAGCGAGAACTCCAGCCCCAGGGAAAACAGCAAAAACACCACTCCAAGCTCTGCCAGGTCAGGCAGATCGGGGCTGTCATTGATCCAGTCGAGGGCGGTGGGACCTACAAACAGGCCGACACACAGGTAACCCAGCACCGGCGGCAGCTTCAGGCGCCGGAACAGGGCAATGACCACCAGTGACGAGGCAAGGATGATTAACAGATTGGCAAACACGAAAGGCTTCCTTGGCAGGTCGGGAAAAAGGTCGCGAGCATCCGGCAAATACGAAGGTCTGTCGCTGATGTGGGTCAAGCGTAGTCGCAAGCAGGGGAATAGAGCGATTGTATTGGCAAATCAGGCATACGGCTGCGGCTATCTGCTACGGGTCGACGTCACCGGGCCAGGCTCTTAAGATAAACACTTTATTTCTAAGGTCGTTATTTATGCCTCCCGAATGCCAATTGTTCGGCACCCTGGGTTGTCACCTGTGTGAACTGGCCGAAGCGGTTTTAATGCCCTTGGTCGAGCATGGGTTGATGGTCGAGCTGGTCGATATTGCTGACAGCGACTCGTTGTTTGAAAGCTACGGCTTGCGTATTCCGGTATTGCGCCGGGTCGATACGGGCCAGGAGTTGGGCTGGCCGTTTGATACTGCGCAGGTGGTCAATTTTCTTGGATAAACCTGCATAATCACCGGCTGCATTTTCCGCTCGAGACCCTTTATGTCGTCCCAGCCTTTCATCGCCGCTGAGCATCAAGCCAGTACCTTGCACCTGCCGCCAGGCAGATGGTTGACGGTGCTCGACTGCCTGAGTGAACACTTCAGTGCCATCAGCCGCGAACAGTGGCTTGACCGTATCGCCCGTGGCCGGGTGCTGGATGCCGACGGTGCGCCTATCAGCCCGCAGCTGGCGTACCGGGAAGGCCTGCGCATTCATTACTTTCGCGAAGTGCCCAACGAAACGCCCATTCCGGTGCAGGAAACCATCCTGTATGCCGATGAGCATCTGGTGGTGGCGGACAAACCGCACTTCCTGCCGGTGACCCCGGGCGGTGAGTATGTCGAGCAAACACTGCTGCGGCGCTTGATCCGCACCCTGGGCAACCCCCATCTGGTGCCCCTGCACCGTATCGACCGGCACACGGCGGGCCTCGTGCTGTTTTCTGCCAATCCGGACACTCGTTCGGCGTATCAGTCGTTGTTTCCCACGCGCAAGATCGACAAACGCTATGAGGCCATTGCTCGCGCATTGCCTGAACTTGAGCTGCCGCTGGTGCATAAAAGCCGCCTGGTGGAGGGCGAGCCTTTTTTCCGCATGAAAGAAGGGTCGGGCGCCAGCAATACCGAGACCCTGGTCGACGTTTGTGAGAAAAACGGTGAGTTGTGGCGTTATGCGTTGTACCCCGTCACCGGGAAAAAGCATCAGTTGCGGGTGCATATGGCGGCGCTGGGGGCAGGGATATGCAATGACCCGTTCTACCCGGACGTGATCAGGGACGCTGTCGATGACTACGCCGAGCCGCTGAAACTGCTGGCCCAGAGTTTGCGCTTTGTTGATCCGCTCACGGGAGAAGCACGCTTTTTCGAGAGCAGGATTCATCTGGACTGGTAAAACAAAACCCGCACTAGGCGGGTTTTGTTTTAAGACCAGAGAGCGGTATTACAGCTCTTTAACGGTACGAATCTGGTCTTTGTTGATGCGGGTTTCTTTACCGTCCAGTTGCTTGAACTGGTAGAAGCCTGAGTCGTCATCGTATTTTGGCGCGTCGACAGTCTGGATTTCGCGACCGTCGTTCAGGGTGATCACCGAAGGCGAGGAGCAGCCGGCAAGGGCGGCCATGCCAGCAGCGAGCATCAGGGCGGCGAGAGTCCGGTGAGTCATTGTGTATCTCCAACAAGTGAATGTGCTGTTAATGATTACTGTCCTTGAGACGTATACATCGTCTGCAAGTTCCATTGCTAGCCCCAGGCAGACACTGGCGCGGATTATTTCAGCCAGTCCGGGGTATTGAAATTGGCCAGCCGCGGGTCATTTTCGGCGCATTGCCAGGCCCGTGCATTGAGCTGGAGCATGATTTTGCGCGGGCTGCGTTCACCTGCCTGCCAGGCGGCCTCGAATACATCTTTCAGTGCTGTGGGGATCACGCATAACAGCGGTTCCCAGTGCTCCCCGTGGCGCACCATCAGCGGCTGATCGGGATGTTGAGCGGCAGCGCCCAGCAGGGCATCGAGCAACCCGCGGTCGATTTTCGGTACATCGCAGGGCAACACCAGCAAGTGTGAGTGGCGGGCCACGGCCAGCCCGGCGCGGATCCCCGCCAACGGCCCGGCAAAGTCATCATTGCCATCACTGACCAGTTGATCGGCCAGGCGGGTGTACTGTTCGTGGTTGCGATTGCACGAAATGATCAGGTCATCGGTCAGCGGGCGGGTGACGCGCTGGGCATACGCGATCAGCGGCTGACCCTGCCATCTCACCAGCCCCTTGTCCTGACCGCCCATGCGCTGGCCACGGCCACCTGCCAGCAGCAAGATGGAGCATTGAAACCGGTTCATATGGAACTCCGCGCAACCAGGCAAAAGAAGCGCTGTGATATAACACCGGGCTGTTTCTCCTACAACTGGACCTCGTCTATGAAAGCCAAGGTTGATGCACCTTTCGTACCTTTGAATATCGCCGTTCTTACCGTCAGTGACACTCGAACCCTGGAAACGGACACTTCGGGTCAGGTTTTTGTCGATCGCCTGCGTGATGCCGGGCACAACCTGGCGGCACGGGTGTTGCTCAAGGATGACCTGTATAAAATCCGCGCCCAGGTCGCCACCTGGATCGCCGACGATGGGGTGCAGGTGGTGCTGATTACCGGCGGCACAGGTTTTACTGCACGCGACAGCACGCCAGAAGCCGTCAGTTGTCTGCTGGACAAGCAAGTAGATGGCTTTGGTGAACTGTTCCGCCAGATCTCCGTGGCCGATATCGGCACTTCGACCGTGCAGTCCCGTGCTCTTGCCGGCTTGGCCAACGGTACGCTGGTGTGCTGCCTGCCGGGTTCGACCAACGCTGTACGCACCGGTTGGGACGGGATATTGGCCGAGCAACTGGATTCCCGTCATCGCCCCTGCAACTTCGTCGCCCACTTGAAGCAGGCACCGGCCTGTGAAACCCGTGGATAAGCCGGGCCGAACTGGCGCGCTGATGCCCGTCGAGGTGGCACTTGAGCGTTTGCTGGCACTGGCTGAGTCGGCGCCGATCCTTGATACCGAATCGGTTCCGGTGGGCGCAGGGGATGGCCGCGTACTGGCCCACGACTTGATTGCAAGCCTTGATCTTCCCCCTTGGCCCAACAGTGCAATGGACGGTTATGCGTTGAACCTGGGCGACTGGTCCGGGGAACCGCTAACCGTTAGCCAGCGAATTTTTGCCGGTACTGCCCCGGAGCCACTGGCGCCAGGCACCTGTGCACGCATTTTTACTGGTGCCCCGGTACCTGCGGGCGCGGACTGCGTCGAAATGCAGGAAAATGCCGTGGTGCAAGCTGACGGACGAGTGGTATTTACCCATGCCTTGCGTGCAGGTCAGAACATTCGTCCTAAGGGGCAGGAAACCACCATTGGTGAGGTAGTCCTTACTGCGGGGACGCGCTTGGGGCCGATCGAGCAGGGGCTGGCAGCATCCCTGGGCTGCGCCGAGCTGCGAGTCATGCGACGGGTCAAGGTGGCGGTGTTATCCACTGGCGATGAACTGATCGAGCCCGGGCAGTCGTTGGGCCCGGGGCAAATCTACAACAGCAACCGCATAGTGCTGTGCAGCTGGTTGGCGCGCATGGGGTGTGAAGTGGTCGATGGGGGGATTCTGCCTGATGACTTGCCCGCCACCCGCCAACGCTTGGGTGAGTTGGGAACGGTTGACCTGATTTTATCCACCGGCGGAGTGTCGGTCGGTGAGGCAGACTTTTTGGGCATTGCGTTGCGCGAAGAGGGCGAGCTGGCGCTGTGGAAGTTGGCAATCAAGCCGGGCAAACCCCTGACCTGCGGGCATTTTCGCGGTGTGCCGGTGATCGGCCTGCCAGGTAACCCTGCCTCGACTCTGGTGACGTTCGCGTTGCTGGCACGGCCTTATCTGCTGCGCCTGCAAGGCGTGCAGGCTGTCGAACCGCTGAAGTTCCAGGTGCCTGCAGGATTTGTCTGGCCCAAGCCGGGCAATCGTCGCGAGTACCTGCGCGGGCGTTTGGAGCAAGGGCGTGCGGTGATTTACAAAAACCAGAGTTCAGGCGTGTTGCGCAGCGCGGCATGGGCTGAAGGGCTGGTGGAAGTCCTTGAGGATTGCACCCTGGCCGAAGGCGACCGGGTGGGGTTTATCCCGTTGAGTGAAGTGCTGGGCTAGCACTGTTGCGTCACCCGTGGGAGCGGGCTTGCTCGCGATTGCGGGTGATCGCCATCGCGAGCAAGCCCGCTCCCACAATGATCTCAGACAGGCGCGCGCCCATAGATATCAGTCAGGCGCACGATGTCGTCTTCGCCCACATACTCGCCGCTTTGCACTTCGATCATGACCAGTTCAGCCTCCCCGGTGTTGCCCAGCCGGTGTGGGCTGCCGGGTTTGATAAAGGTGGACTCGTTGGTTTCGAGGGTGAAGTCCAGGCCATCATTGTTCACTTCGGCCCTGCCACTGACCACAATCCAGTGTTCGCTGCGCCGTTGGTGCACCTGCAGGGACAGCGCGGCTCCGGGCTTGACCACGATGCGTTTGATCTTGAACCCCGGACCTTCCTCCAGCACGGTGTAGGTGCCCCACGGGCGGGTGACAGTGCGGTGCAGGCGATAGGCGTCGTGGCCCTGGAGTCTGAGTGTTCGGGCGATGTGCCTGACGTCCTGGCTGCGTCGGGCGTCGGCCACGAGCAGAGCATCCGGCGTATCGATAATGATCAGGTCGTTTAGTCCGACCCCGCCCACCAACCGTTTCGGCGAATCGATGTAGCAGTTGTGTACATCGTGCAGTACGTTTTCGCCAGTACACTGGTTGCCATTGGCGTCGGCCGGGGTCAGCTCGCGCACCGCCTGCCATGAGCCTATATCACTCCAGCCCAGCTGGCAGGGCACTACGGCAACTTTTTGCGAGCGCTCCATCACGGCGTAGTCTATGGAGATATCGGGCACCAGGGCGAAACTCGGGCTGTCCAGTTCGAGGTGGCGTTGTTGTTTGCCCTCAAACATCTGGCTGTGATCAAGGCAGTGGGTCACGGCATCCAGTACCAGAGGCGCATGGGCCCTGAATTCTTGCAGTACGCTGTCGGCGCGCATGCAGAACATGCCGCTGTTCCACAGATGCAGGCCGCCGTCGAGGTAGCCCTGGGCCGTTTTGGTGTCCGGTTTTTCAACAAACTGCGCCACTTCAAAGCCATCCTGGTTCAGCTTCTGGCCTTTTTCTATATAACCAAAGCCGATTTCGGCCCGGGTTGGCAGTATGCCAAAGGTCACCAGCCAGCCCTCGTCGGCCAGTTTGCGGGCGTTGTCGACGGCCCGGCCGAAGGCGGCAATATCGGTGATCAGATGGTCGGCGGGGAGCACCAGCAACTGCGTATCACCGCCGTAGCGCTGCGCAATCTGCAAGGCGGCTGCGGCAATCGCCGGGGCAGTATTGCGGCCAAATGGCTCGAGGATAAAGTCCAGCTCGATGCCGTCCATGCACTGTGCGCGGTAATCATCAAGCGTGCGAAAAAACACCTCCCTGTTGGTTACGGTCAGCAACGGGCCAACGTCACGCAGGCCGGTTGCGCGGGCAAAGGTCTTTTGCAGCAGGCTCTGACCATCGGGCAGGCACATAAAGGGTTTGGGCATGGCCTCGCGCGACACTGGCCATAGCCGGGTGCCAGCGCCACCGGCGATGATGCAGGGAACCAGTGTGCTCATACAGAACGCCTCTAGAATCATTGGACAACTTACAGGGGTTGAAGTCTGACCGGTTCTGCGCTTTTGATCGAGCCGTGAAGGTTAAATCACGGGTGCATGGGCCTTTTCGGTCTGGCTGTTGTCCAAGCAATCAGACCGTTATGTCGAGGGATGGAATATGAGTGCAGGTAAGGCTTTTTTGATTTTGCACGGCAAGCAGGCGCTCAACGAAGACGTGCGCGCTGCCGTTGAGCAGCAGCGGGCGGCGGGGTGGGAACTGGCGGTGCGGCTGACCTGGGAGGCCGGGGATGCGCAGCGTCTGGTACGCGAGGCGCTGGAGGGCGGCTACACCCGGCTGATTGCCGGTGGCGGCGATGGCACTTTGCGTGATATTTGCGAGGCGATGGCACTGGCCGATACCGAGGCCAGCCTGGTGCTGTTGCCGTTGGGCACCGCCAATGACTTTGCCCGGGCGGCCGGTGTGTCCCTGGAGCCCGCTCAAGCCCTGGCCTTGCTCGATGTGCCAGCCTGTCCCATCGATCTGGGTGAAGTCGACGGCCAGTTGTTTTTGAACATGGCCACCGGTGGCTTTGGTAGCCAGGTCACCGCCAATACCTCCGAAGACCTGAAAAAGGTACTGGGCGGCGCTGCCTATCTGTTTACCGGGCTGTCGCGCTTTACTGAGCTGCACGCGGCCTATGCCGAGCTACAGGGGCCGGACTTTCACTGGCAAGGCGAGTTGCTGGCGCTGGGCATCGGCAACGGTCGTCAGGCCGGGGGCGGGCAAGTCCTGTGCCCTGAGGCGCTGGTCGATGATGGCATGCTGGATATCAGCATTTTGCCTGCACCCACGGAAATCGTCGGCACGCTCAAAAGCCTGATGACCGAAGGCTGGGGGCTGGATAACCTGTTTGTCCGCGCGCGTTTGCCCTGGGTCGAGATCAAGGCCGCCGAAGGGCTGGCGATCAACCTCGATGGTGAGCCGCTTGCGGGCGATGCGATGCGCTTTGCCGTGCGCAAGGGCGCTTTGAAGGTCCACTTACCCCAGGGGTCGCCTTTGCTGGGCCAGTCAGAACTGCGGGTTGGTTGATAGCTAAACGATATCAAGGTCCTGGGAATCCGGCCGATAAGGTCAGGCATCAAGTACCTACCCCAGGAGTTACTCATGGCCGGCATTCTCGACACGGTAGACCAGCGCACTCAACTGGTCGGTGAAAACCGACTGGAACTTCTCATGTTTCGTCTGGCCGGCAGGCAGTTGTTCGCGATCAACGTGTTCAAGGTGCAAGAAGTCCTGCAATTGCCAAAACTGACCTTGATGCCGCACCGCCATCCCCATGTGTGCGGCGTGGTCAACCTGCGCGGTAAAACCCTGCCGGTGATCGACCTGTCCCAGGCCATCGGCATGCGTGCGCTGGTGCCGGGCCCGGACAGCACCATTATCGTCACCGAGTACAACCGCTCGGTGCAGGCCTTCCTGGTGGGCGGGGTTGACCGTATCGTCAATATGAACTGGGAGGCCATCCTGCCTCCACCCGCCAGTGCCGGGCGCAGTCATTACCTGACGGCCATCAGTAAGGTCGAGGAGCAATTGGTCGAGATCATCGACGTGGAAAAAGTTCTTGCCGAAATCGTGCCGTACAACGCCAAAGTCTCGCGCGAGAAGCTTGCCGATCCGATCTTCGAGCAAGTGCGCGGGCGTGAAGTGCTGCTGGTCGACGATTCCAGTGTAGCGCTGGCGCAACTGCGTGAAACGCTTTCGCAACTGGGGGTCAAGATGCATATCGCCAGCGATGGTTTGAAGGCGCTGAACATGCTCAAGGGCTGGGCCGATACCGGGCAGGTAATGACCGACAAGTTGCTGATGATCTTCACCGATGCCGAAATGCCGGAAATGGACGGTTACCGGTTGACCACTGAAATCCGTAATGACCCGCGTTTGCGCGCGCTGTATGTGGTGTTGCATACCTCGTTGTCCGGCAGCTTTAACGAGTCGATGGTGAAAAAGGTCGGGTGCGACAATTTTCTGTCCAAATTCCAGCCGGACAAGCTGGTGGATGTCGTACGCCAGCGCCTGATACTGGACCAACAACCTGCTTGAAGTCCCGCACCTTTGCATCAGTGATCGGCTCGTATACTGTGGCTTTTTTAACCCCGCAGGGAGCTGAGTCATGCTGCGTCTAAGCGCGCTTTATCGTTTTCCACTTAAATCCGGCAAAGGTGAAAGCTTGCCTCTGGCCACGCTGGACAAGCTGGGGCTGGTGGGCGATCGACGCTGGATGTTGGTGGATGAAGCCAGCGGGCGGTTTCTGACCCAGCGTGCCGACCCCAAAATGAGTCAGCTGTCTGCGCTGTGGAATGTCGCCGGTGGCTTGACCTTGAATGCCGAAGGGTTCGAGGCACTGGAGGTCGCAGTGCCGGATGCCGACACCGACCTGCGTGGCGTGACGATATGGCGCGACACCTTGCGTGTACCGGATGCAGGGGATGCTGCTGCTGACTGGCTAAGCCGCTTTGTAGAAAAGCCGGTGCGGCTGGTGCATGTGCCACTGCAAAGGGCGCGCACCACGGAGTCGGGCTACGGCCGGGATGATGACCAGGTTGCGTTCGCCGATGGTTATCCGCTTTTGCTGATTGGCCAGGCATCGCTGGATGATATTTCGCACAAGATCGGCCGGCCGATGGACATGCTGCGCTTTCGCCCCAACCTGGTGATCGAAGGCAGCGAAGCCTTTGCCGAAGACGGCTGGAAGCGTATCCGCATCGGCGATGTCGAGTTCCGCGTGGTCAAGTCCTGCTCGCGCTGCATCCTCACTACTGTTGATCCGCATACAGGGGTGCGTGATGAACAGCGCGAACCGCTGGCGACCCTGATGACCTACCGCAAGCAGGAAAACGGCACCATGTTCGGTCAGAACCTGGTTAACGAGGGTAATGGCGTTCTGGAAGTCGGCATGCCGGTAACAATCCTGGAGTAGCCAAGCCCTGTAGCAGCTGCCTCGTTCCTTCGGCAGCTGCTACAGGCTACCTGTCACTGATCATCAAAATAGCGCTCATGCCAGTCCACTACAGGCTGTGGCGCATTGAGCTTTTGCCCGTAGATCACCGAATAAGACAACACGTTCTGCACGTACTGGCGGGTTTCGTCGAACGGGATGCTCTCGATCCACACGTCGAAGCCCAGGTGGTTGGCACCCTTGAGCCACTGGCGCACACGTCCCGGCCCGGCGTTGTAAGCCGCTGAAGCCAGCACCCGGTTGCCGTTGAACTGGCCATGCACCTGGCTCAGGTAAGCAGCACCCAGCTGGATGTTCTTGTCGGGGTTAAGCACTTGCTGCGGCGAGGCCAGCGGGATGCTGAATTTTCGTGCGGTCTCTTTGGCGGTGGCGGGCATCAACTGCATCAGGCCGCTGGCGCCAACGCCGGAGCGGGCGTCATCCATAAAGGCACTTTCCTGACGGGTGATGGCGAATACCCAGCTGGAGTGCAAGCCGCGGAGTTTGGCTTCGCGCACCAGAGTATCGCGGTGGGCCATCGGGAAGCGAATGTCCAGGTCATCCCAGTACTGGGCCTGGCTGATGGTGCGGATAGCCGGGAAATACCACTTGAGGTCGTAAGCCAGCTTGGCCTGGGCGACCATTTCGTCACGGCTGAACAGGCGACTGACGTAATACCACTCACGACGACCATCGACCACCTGGCCGCGGTCATGGAATTCAAGTGCGCGCTGCACGCCTGGCGTATTGCGCACTTTTTTGATCAGTTGCGGGCTGAGCACCAGCGGCCGGTTGTTGAGTTGATAAGGGGTTTGCGCCCGGTCAGCGGCCAGGAACCCGTAGAAATCACGTTCGTTGGCGACTTTTTTGAACAGGACCTGAGCTTGCGGGTTTTTGGGTTCGGCCAGTTCAAGGCTGCGGGCCTGCCAGTAGCGCCAGCGGCTGGTGGTTGCCAAGTCTTGTGGGAGTTTGCGGGTGAGCTGGTAGGCATCTTCCCAGCGGCCCAGACGCAGCAGCAGACGCAGGCGCCACTCGGTGACGGTATTGTCCCGCAGTTCGGGGTCGTACTGGGTCATGATGTCCAGGCCGCGGCTGTCGTAGCGGCGGGCGAACGTCAGGCCGATTTCCCGGGCGATGGCGACTTTTTCATCGCGGGAAAAATGCATGTTGGTGGCGTAGGTGTCGAGCAGGGACGCGGTTTTTTCCGGGTCCTGACGTGCCAGGCGGCGCAGGCCCAGGCCTACGGCGTCAGACATGGCCTCGCTGGCCGGGGCAAAACGTGACGGCTGGCTGAGCATGTCGGGTTTTTGCGCCACGTCAATCATCAGCCGGGCTTGTGGGCCAAGCGTATTGAGGCCGTTGGCGAGTTGCGTGGCCAGGGCGTAATTACGTGCTTCAGCGGCCAGTTTGACCCGCTGCCAGCGTTTTTGCTCGGTCAGCTGGCCTGCCGCGGCCCATTGGCTGAACAGGGCATCGCAGGCGGCCGGTTGCGCCTTGCCGACCATCCAGAGTTTTTCTGCGCTGGCATAACCCTCGGCCTTGCGGTTGTGTTGCAACTCATATTGGCCGTTGAGGCAGTCCAGCTCGGTGAAGTTGAGCTTGGGGTCGTAGTACTTTGCGAAAGTGGCCCAGTCGCCACGGTCTGCCAGCCAGCGCAGCCAGCGCAGTTTCATCCAGTTGGCTTGCGGCAGGTCGCCATGTGCGGCGAGAAACTGTTCGATTTCTGTGTTGCTTGCGGACTTCAGGCGTGCGGTCAACTCGTCATAGGCCAGATACGGCGTAAGCGGGTAGCTGCGCAAGGCTGCGGAATTTTGAAAGTAAGGGCCGGAATCGCCTTTGGCCAAGGCGCGCTTGGCCTGGTCGTAGAGCTGGCGTTGTTGGGTCAGGTCTGCGCCATGGGCGGCTTGCACGGCGCAGCTGGTGAGAAGCAGGCAGGATAAAAAGTTGAAGAGACGACTGCGCATGAGGCTTCCGTACTGATAAAAAACGTGACGAGCGCAGGCCGAACCTGCACTGATTATTTCGTAGCTTAGCCTTTTGCCAGCGACGCGTGAACGTCTTGGCGGCCAACCATAGCAACTTGGCACTAAATGAAGGCAAGACGGCACCGTACAAGAAATACCCGGCCGCCCGGGGGTTCAAATCAGGTAGAATGCGCGCCCAGTTTTTGGAGAAGCTCATGACCCTGCTCAAATTCAGCGATGTGTCCCTTGCTTTCGGCTCTATGCCGTTGTTGGACAAGGTGTCCTGGCAGATCGCCCGTGGAGAGCGGGTGTGCATCATCGGCCGCAACGGTACCGGCAAGTCCAGCATGATGAAGCTGGTTAAAGGTGATCAAAAACCCGATGACGGCTCTGTTTGGCGCGCGCCCGGCCTCAAGATTGGCGAGTTGCCGCAAGAGTTGCCGGTTGCCGACGAGCGGACTGTATTCGACGTTGTGGCCGAAGGCCTGGACGGTGTTGGCGAGTTACTGGCCCAGTACCATCACTTGAGCCAGAACATCGTCACCGATGCTGACCTGGACAAGCTGATGCACGTCCAGCAAGACCTCGAAGCCCGTGATGGCTGGCGCTTGCAGCAATTGGTGGACAGCACCCTGAGCCGCCTGCAATTGCCTGCCGACAAAACCCTGGCCGAATTGTCCGGCGGCTGGCGTCGTCGCGTCCTGCTTGCACAGGCTCTGGTTTCCGAACCGGATCTGCTGCTGCTCGACGAACCGACCAACCACCTGGATATCGGCGCAATCGCGTGGCTGGAAGAGGCCCTCAAGGACTTCCAGGGCGCGGTTCTGTTTATTACCCATGACCGTTCATTCCTGCAGAACCTGGCCACCCGGATTCTGGAGCTGGACCGTGGCGGCCTGATCGACTGGAATGGCGACTACGCCAGTTTCCTGGTGCACAAGGAAGCTACCCTGGCCGCGGAAGAAACCGCCAATGCGCTGTTCGACAAGCGTCTGGCTCAGGAAGAAGTCTGGATCCGCCAGGGCATCAAGGCCCGCCGCACCCGTAACGAAGGCCGCGTGCGCGCCCTGAAAGAACTGCGCGTAGAGCGCAGCGAACGTCGCGAGCGTACCGGCAAGGCGAATATCCAGCTGGACACGGCAGACAAGTCCGGCAAGCAAGTGATGGTGCTGGAAAACGTCAGCTTTGCTCACCCGGGTGGTCCGTTCCTGCTCAAGGACTTCTCGATGGTGCTGCAGCGCGGCGACCGTATCGGTCTGCTGGGTGCCAACGGTACCGGTAAAACCACGCTGCTCAAGCTGATGCTGGGCGGCCTGGTGCCAACTGAAGGTACGGTTGAAGAGGGCACGCGTATCGACGTGGCTTACTTCGATCAGCTGCGCCATCAGCTGGATCTGGAAAAAACCGTGATCGACAACGTGGCCGAAGGCCGCGACTTTATCGATATCGACGGCCAGAGCCGTCACGTGCTCAGCTACCTGGGTGACTTCCTGTTCAGCCCTCAGCGTGCCCGCACGCCGGTCAAGGCGCTGTCGGGTGGTGAGCGTGCGCGTCTGTTGCTGGCCAAGCTGTTCAGCAAGCCGGCCAACCTGCTGGTGCTCGATGAGCCGACCAACGACCTCGACGTTGAAACCCTGGAGCTGCTTGAGGAGGTGCTGCTGACCTTCAAGGGCACTGTGCTGATGGTCAGTCACGACCGGGCATTCCTCGATAACGTGGTGACCAGCACCCTGGTTTTCCAGGGCGAAGGCAAGGTTCGCGAGTACGTGGGCGGTTATCAGGACTGGCTGCGTCAGGGCGGTTCACCGCGCCTGCTGGGCGTGACCGAGAGCAAGTCGGGCAAAGCCGACCTCAACTCGGCCGTGGTCGAGGCTGCACCGGCACCTGTGGCTGCTCAGCCTGCTCCTGCGGCGAAAAAGAAACTCAGCTACAAGCTGCAGCGTGAGCTGGAAGCCCTGCCGGCCGATATCGACGCCAAGGAACAGGCCATTGCTGCGGTTGAAGCAGAAATGGCTGACGCTGGTTTCTATCAACTGCCTGCGGCCAAAACCGCGGAAGTGATTGCCAAGCTTGAAACATTGCAAGCCGAGCTTGAGCAGCTGGTTGAGCGCTGGGCCGAGCTGGATGCCTGATTGACCCCGTGCTGAACTGAAAAAGCCCGGCCCTTTTATAAGGGGCCGGGCTTTTTTGTGGTTGCTGCAGATAAACTCAGTCAGGTTTTTTCAGGCTGACCGCCAGCACGTCGCACGGTGCACCATGCAGTACGTCGTTGGCGGTCGAGCCCAGCAGCAGGGCGAGGCCGTGGCGGCCGTGGCTGCCAACCACGATCAGGTCGCAGTTTTGCGCTTTGGCCAGGGCATGGATTTCCTGGCGCGGCTGGCCGTAGTTCAGGTGGCAGTAGTCCTTGTGCAGCTGCGGGTATTTGGCGATCAGGCGTTCAAGGCGTTCCTTGGCCTGGTCGAATTGTTGCTGCTGCAGTTGCGAGAGATCCATTGGCACATCGCCGCCGAACGCCATCGCCATCGGTTCGACGATATGGATCAGTGACAATTTGGCGCCGTTGGCCTTGGCGCTTTCACTGGCGCGGTTGATCACGGGGTCACATTCGTCGGTCAGGTCGACGGCGACCAGGATATGTTCGTAGGGCATGTGGGGTGCTCCTGTAGATGGCGATTAATTATGAGTATGGCCCTTTTCCAGAGCCTTGGTTCAAGTCTGGGTCATGCGTTTATCAAGCAGTGAGAGTACAGATATGACGGTATGGATAGTGGTGTCAATCCTGGCACTGGTTCTGAGTCCCCTGGCGTGGTTGCGCCCGTCCCGGGGGCAAAGTGGTCGGATGGACCTGCGCATGGAGGCGCGGCGCATGGGGTTGTCCATGCAGCTGGCGCCTCAGGAGTGGCCGCACTGGCTTGAGCCGCAACCGCCCGGTTCCTGCGCGCAGTACCACCGTCCGCGCCGCAGTACTAAACCTGATGTTTGGTGCTATTGGCAATCGGCACCGGGAAAATGGCTCAATCGCTGGCAGGAAGAATGCGAGGACGAGCGCCTGCTGGCGCAGTTTCGCAAGCTGCCAGCCAATGTCTACAAGGTTGAGGCCGATAAACAAATGATTGTGCTGGTCTGGGGCGAGAAGGGCGAGGCTCAGGTGCTCAAGGCCATTGACGAGGTGCTCAAGGCGCTGGCATGACCCTTGTGGGGGCGGGCTTCCCGCGATGGAATCGGCGGGGTGTGGCAGACAAACCGCGGCGTCTGAATCGCGAGCAAGCCCGCTCCCACACTTTTCACCTGCAAGGCGCCGCAATGGTTTCGGGCGCTCATAGCGCAGGTGTCTAAACTGACTGCCGGGTCGTTTTGTCATCATTGTTTTGGACAATTGACAATCGATCGCTTTTCCGTGAAGGTGTCGACACCCAAATCAAACGGGCGTATGAATTGAGTGTTTGTCGTGTCGGACGATGCTTGTTCAATCCCGATTATCGCGTTGGCGGGTGTGCCTGGCGGATTGGCAACAGCATTGACGCAAAGGTCAGTGACAGCCAGACGCTAGCTTCTGACGTGTACTGTTCAGCTTCCATATCCTGGAGATCAGTTGATGATTTACGAAGGTAAAGCCATCACGGTTACGGCTCTTGAAAGTGGCATCGTCGAACTCAAGTTCGACCTCAAGGGTGAGTCCGTCAACAAGTTCAACCGTCTAACCCTGAACGAATTGCGTCAGGCAGTAGATGCGATCAAGGCAGATGCTTCGGTCAAGGGTGTCATCGTTTCCAGCGGTAAAGACGTGTTTATCGTCGGCGCCGACATCACCGAATTCGTTGAAAACTTCAAATTGCCGGATGCCGAGCTGATTGCCGGCAACCTGGAAGCCAACAGAATCTTCAGCGATTTCGAAGACCTCAACGTACCTACCGTCGCTGCCATCAATGGCATCGCGTTGGGCGGCGGTCTGGAAATGTGCCTGGCAGCCGACTTCCGGGTCATGGCTGACAGCGCCAAGATCGGCCTGCCGGAAGTCAAGCTGGGTATCTACCCGGGCTTTGGCGGCACCGTGCGTCTGCCACGCCTGATCGGCGTTGATAACGCGGTTGAATGGATTGCCTCCGGCAAGGAAAACCGCGCAGAAGACGCTCTGAAAGTAGGTGCCGTTGATGCTGTGGTCACCGCTGACAAGCTGGGCGCAGCTGCCCTGGACCTGATCAAGCGCGCCATCAGTGGTGAGCTGGACTACAAGGCCAAGCGTCAGCCGAAGCTGGAAAAGCTCAAGCTCAACGCAATCGAACAAATGATGGCGTTCGAAACCGCCAAAGGTTTCGTGGCTGGCCAGGCCGGCCCGAACTACCCGGCCCCGGTTGAAGCGATCAAGACCATCCAGAAAGCCGCGAACTTCGGTCGTGACAAGGCGCTGGAAGTGGAAGCTGCAGGTTTTGCCAAACTGGCCAAGACCTCCGCTTCAAACTGTCTGATCGGCCTGTTCCTGAACGATCAGGAACTGAAGAAAAAAGCCAAGATCTACGACAAAATCGCCAAAGACGTGAAGCAGGCCGCCGTTCTGGGTGCAGGCATCATGGGTGGCGGTATTGCCTATCAGTCGGCCTCCAAAGGCACGCCGATCCTGATGAAGGACATCAACGAACACGGCATCGAGCAAGGGCTGGCTGAAGCCGCCAAGTTGCTGGTGGGTCGCGTTGATAAAGGTCGCATGACTCCGGCGAAAATGGCCGAAGTACTGAACGGTATTCGTCCTACTCTGTCCTACGGCGATTTCGGCAACGTCGACCTGGTGGTCGAAGCGGTAGTCGAGAACCCGAAGGTCAAGCAAGCGGTACTGGCGGAAGTGGAAAACCATGTTCGCGAAGACGCCATCCTGGCTTCCAACACTTCGACCATTTCCATCAGCCTGCTGGCCAAGGCCCTCAAGCGTCCGGAAAATTTCGTCGGCATGCACTTCTTCAACCCGGTGCACATGATGCCGCTGGTTGAAGTGATTCGTGGCGAGAAGTCCAGCGACCTGGCTGTTGCCACCACCGTTGCCTACGCCAAGAAAATGGGCAAGAACCCGATCGTGGTCAACGACTGCCCGGGCTTTTTGGTCAACCGCGTATTGTTCCCGTACTTCGGCGGTTTTGCCCGTCTGGTCAGTGCCGGTGTCGACTTTGTGCGCATCGACAAAGTAATGGAAAAATTCGGCTGGCCAATGGGCCCGGCGTACCTGATGGACGTGGTCGGCATCGACACCGGCCACCACGGTCGCGACGTGATGGCTGAAGGCTTCCCGGATCGCATGAAAGACGACCGCCGCTCGGCGATCGACGCTCTGTACGAGGCCAAGCGCCTGGGTCAGAAAAACGGCAAGGGCTTCTATGCCTACGAGGCTGACAAAAAGGGCAAGCAGAAGAAAGTCGTTGATTCCAGCGTACTTGAAGTGCTCAAGCCAATTGTTTACGAGCAGCGCGACGTGACCGACGAGGACATCATCAACTGGATGATGATTCCGTTGTGTCTGGAAACCGTACGCTGCCTGGAAGACGGCATCGTTGAAACCGCAGCCGAGGCCGATATGGGTCTGGTCTACGGTATTGGCTTCCCGCTGTTCCGTGGCGGCGCACTGCGCTACATCGATTCGATCGGTGTTGCAGAGTTCGTGGCCCTGGCCGATCAGTACGCTGAACTGGGCGCGCTGTACCACCCGACTGCGAAGCTGCGTGAGATGGCCAAGAACGGCCAGAGCTTCTTCGGTTAAGCGCCCCATTAGAGTGAGAGTGAAATTATGAGCTTGAATCCTAGAGACGTGGTGATTGTAGACTTCGGTCGCACCCCGATGGGCCGCTCCAAGGGTGGCATGCACCGCAACACCCGTGCTGAAGACATGTCTGCGCACTTGATCAGCAAAGTGCTGGAGCGCAACAACAAGGTTGACCCGAGCGAAGTGGAAGACGTGATCTGGGGCTGTGTGAACCAGACCCTGGAGCAGGGCTGGAACATCGCGCGCATGGCGTCGCTGATGACCCAGATCCCGCACACCAGCGCTGCACAGACCGTAAGCCGCCTGTGCGGCTCGTCCATGAGTGCCCTGCACACGGCTGCGCAAGCGATCATGACCGGCAACGGTGACGTTTTCGTGGTTGGCGGCGTCGAGCATATGGGCCGCGTGAGCATGATGCACGGCGTTGACCCTAACCCGCACATGTCGCTGTACGCGGCGAAAGCCTCGGGCATGATGGGTTTGACCGCTGAAATGCTGGGCAAGATGCACGGCATCACCCGCGAACAGCAGGACGCATTTGCAGTGCGCTCGCACCAGTTGGCGCACAAGGCGACGATTGAAGGCAAGTTCAAAGACGAAATCATCCCGATGCAGGGATATGACGAAAACGGCTTCCTGAAGATTTTCGACTACGATGAAACTATTCGTCCAGATACCACCCTGGAAAGCCTGGCGGCGTTGAAACCTGCTTTCAACCCTAAAGGCGGTACAGTGACTGCGGGCACGTCGTCGCAGATCACCGATGGTGCTTCGTGCATGATCGTGATGTCGGCTCAGCGTGCAAAAGACCTGGGCCTGGAGCCTTTGGCCGTTATCCGCTCCATGGCCGTTGCCGGTGTGGATCCTGCGATCATGGGCTATGGTCCAGTACCGGCTACGCAAAAAGCGTTGAAGCGTGCGGGCTTGAATATGGCTGATATCGACTTCATCGAGCTTAACGAAGCTTTCGCTGCACAGGCCCTGCCAGTGCTGAAAGATTTGAAAGTGCTCGACAAGATGAATGAGAAGGTTAACCTGCACGGCGGTGCCATCGCTCTGGGTCACCCGTTTGGATGTTCGGGCGCTCGTATCTCTGGCACTTTGCTCAATGTAATGAAGCAAAATGGCGGCACCTTCGGGTTGTCCACCATGTGCATTGGTCTTGGCCAGGGCATTTCCACCGTCTTCGAACGCGTCTAAGCGTTGCGATGATGGAAGCCGGGGCCTTGTGCCCCGGTTTTTGTTTTTAAGCGTTTTTATTTTTTTATTTTGCAGAGGGGCCGCAACATGCCGCTACAACCCGGGCTCTATCAACATTACAAAGGCCCTCAATATCGGGTATTCAGTGTGGCTCGCCACTCCGAAACCGAAGAGGATGTAGTGTTCTACCAAGCCCTGTATGGCGATTACGGCTTTTGGGTGCGCCCGCTGAGCATGTTCCTGGAGTCAGTCATTGTCGAGGGCGAACAGGTCCCGCGCTTTGCCCTGATTCAGGCCGAACCCAGCGTTTTTTCCCGGCCATAAGGCATGGTCGCGCAGAACCCTGTGCTTGACCTCACCTTGTAGCCACTATATATAGCGGTGCCGCGTCAGGCGCGAACCGCCTTTCACTTCTAGAATTCAGGAATTTTCTGATCCATGGGCAAATCGCTGGTCATTGTGGAATCCCCGGCTAAGGCCAAGACCATCAACAAGTACTTGGGTAACGAGTACGTGGTGAAGTCGAGTATCGGCCATATCCGAGACCTGCCCACCAGCGGTTCGGCTAGCGCCAGCAAAGAACCTGCTGCCAAGCGTGGTAAGGCTGCGGCCGGCGAGGCGCCGGCCCTGTCGCCAAAAGAGAAAGCTCAAAAGCAGCTGATCTCGCGCATGGGCGTCGATCCGGAACATGGCTGGAAAGCCAAGTACGAGATCCTCCCGGGCAAGGAAAAGGTCATCGAAGAGCTGCGCCGGCTCGCCAAGGATGCTGACACCATCTATCTCGCAACCGACTTGGATCGCGAGGGGGAAGCCATTGCCTGGCACCTGCGCGAAGCCATCGGGGGTGATGACAGCCGCTACAAGCGCGTGGTGTTCAACGAAATCACCAAAAAGGCGATTCAGGAAGCTTTTTCCAAGCCGGGTGAACTGGATATCAACCGGGTTAACGCTCAGCAGGCACGCCGTTTTCTCGACCGTGTAGTGGGTTACATGGTTTCGCCGCTGCTGTGGGCCAAGGTTGCCCGTGGCCTGTCGGCAGGCCGTGTGCAATCGGTGGCGGTGAAGCTGGTGGTGGAGCGTGAGCGCGAAATTCGTGCGTTCAACCCCGAAGAATACTGGGAAATTCACGCTGACCTTGGCACCGCCAAGGGTGCCAAGGTGCGCTTCGACGTTGCCCGCGAAAAAGGCGAGGCGTTCAAGCCGCTGAACGAAACCCAGGCCATGGCTGCCCTGGAGAAGCTCAAAGCTTCCAGCTACAGCATCGTCAAGCGTGAAGACAAACCGACCAGCAGCAAGCCGTCGGCGCCGTTTATCACGTCCACCCTGCAGCAGGCAGCGAGCAATCGCCTGGGCTATGGGGTGAAGAAAACCATGATGATGGCGCAGCGCTTGTATGAAGCGGGCTACATCACGTACATGCGTACCGACTCCACCAACCTGTCGGCCGATGCGGTCGAAATGGCACGCACCTACATTGAAGGCGAGTTCGGCGCGGACTACCTGCCGCCGGCAGCCAACGTGTACAGCAGCAAGGAAGGCGCACAGGAGGCTCACGAAGCGATTCGTCCTTCCGACGTCAACATGCACCCGAGCAAGCTGACGGGCATGGAGCGCGACGCTGAGCGCCTTTACGAGCTGATCTGGCGCCAATTCGTGGCATGCCAGATGCTGCCGGCCAAATACCTGTCGACCACCGTCACTGTGGCGGCCGGTGATTTTGAGCTGCGTGCCAAAGGTCGCATCCTCAAATTCGACGGTTACACCCGTGTGATGCCGCAAATTGCCAAGCCGGGCGACGACGATGTGCTGCCGGACATGGCCCAGGGCGATAAGCTCAAGTTGATCGAGCTTGATCCGAGCCAGCACTTCACCAAGCCACCTGCGCGTTACTCCGAGGCCAGCCTGGTAAAAGAGATGGAAAAGCGTGGCATCGGTCGTCCTTCGACCTATGCAGCGATCATCTCGACCATTCAGGATCGGGGGTACGTGGCGTTGCACAACCGCCGTTTCTACTCCGAAAAAATGGGCGATATCGTTACCGAGCGCCTGTCTGAAAGCTTCTCCGACCTGATGGACTACGGTTTTACCGCCGGCATGGAAGAGAACCTCGATGACGTTGCGCAAGGTGAGCGCGACTGGAAAAACGTCCTGGACGAGTTCTACGGCGACTTCAAGAAGAAGCTTGAAGTTGCTGCTGCGCCGGAAGGTGGTATGCGCGCCAACCAGCCAGTCATGACAGATATTCCGTGCAAGGAATGTGGTCGTCCGATGCAGATTCGTACGGCATCGACCGGCGTATTCCTGGGTTGCTCGGGCTACAGTCTGCCGCCGAAAGAACGCTGCAAGGCCACGGTCAACCTGGTGCCGGGCGATGAAATTGCCGCCGACGACGAAGGTGAATCCGAGTCGCTGGTACTGCTGGGCAAGCACCGTTGCCCGATTTGCAGCACGGCCATGGACGCTTACCTGCTGGACGAGAAGCACAAACTGCATATCTGCGGTAACAACCCGGATTGCGTTGGCTACGAGATCGAGGAAGGCAACTACCGGATCAAGGGCTACGAAGGGCCGAGCCTTGAATGCGACAAGTGCGGCAGCGAGATGCAGCTCAAAACCGGTCGTTTCGGCAAGTTCTTCGGCTGTACCAATGCCGAATGCAAAAACACCCGCAAACTGCTGAAAAGCGGTGAAGCGGCGCCGCCGAAAATGGATCCGGTGAAGATGCCGGAGCTCAAGTGCGAGAAGGTCAACGACACGTATATCCTGCGTGACGGCGCTTCGGGGTTGTTCCTGGCGGCCAGCCAGTTCCCCAAGAACCGCGAGACCCGAGCGCCGCTGGTGATTGAAATCATTCCGCACAAGGACGAGATCGATCCCAAGTACCATTTCCTGTGTGAAGCACCGAAGAAAGACCCGGATGGTCGCCCGGCGGTGATTCGCTACAGTCGCAAAACCAAAGAGCAGTACGTACAGACCGAAGTGGATGGCAAGCCGACTGGCTGGCGTGCGTTCTACGATGGCAAGAGCTGGAAGGTTGAAGACAAGCGTAAAGACAAAGACGCCTGATCCGAGCTGATAGCTGAATAAAAAACCGCGCAAGGGCTGCATGCCTTGCGCGGTTTTTTTTTGCCGGTTCCGGGCGTGGTTGTCGCCGCTGGAGCACTTTTTGTGGGAGCGGGCTTGCTCGCGATGGCATCGACACGGTATGACTGGAACACCTCAGCGCCTGCATCGCGAGCAAGCCCGCTCCCACACGTGACGTTAGGGAGCGTGGGCCTTGCGCCAGCACGCCCTGATCCCTGAGACTGCACGACCTGCCTTTACCCATCCGCTGTGGAGCGCCCGCATGGCTCACGAACTCTATACCCGCACCAATCAGAAGATCTATTTCGCCGGTCTGGCCCTGGAGGCCATGAACAAGGCGAGCGAAGGTCGGGCCATGAATGCCCAGGCGCTGGTTCAGGCCGAGCGCGAGGCGGCGGTATTCCATTTATATGGTGCCTTGCTAGGCCTGTGTCATGAAATTGCAGGCTTTTATCGCCTGTCACAAGCCAGCGCACCACGGGTTGAGTTGTTGCTCACCCGGCAGGTGCTGGACGAGAAAGCCATCCCTGAACTGGCAGAGCTGGTCGAGCTGGCTTGCGCGCCGCAAACCTGGCTGGCGCAGCTGATGGCCACCCATGCAGCGCTGTATCAGCCGCTGCAGGCGCCGAAAAAGGTCAAGGCAGATGTATTCCAGCCTTTGATCGATACGGTCAGCCTGGAGGACGAGGCGCCACATGAGCTAAGCCGCGAAACCATGGAAGAGTGGCGCCAGAATCTCAAGGCGCTGGCCATTCGGTTCCGTGATGGACTCAATGAGTGCTGAGGGTCATAAGCGAAACGGTACAGTCATTCATCAGTCTGTAGTACAAAGCGCACAGATCCTGGGAATTTCCCATAGGATGGCTGATATACTCCCACGCTTTCGTGGAGAACAAATTTATATGCCAACGTCCTTTCTAGAAATTGTCGAGTTGCCAGACGGCCGCATCGAGTTGCGCCGTGCTGAGGACGAAGGGTCTTTGGTCACGCTGAATTTTTCTGAAGATGCCAAGGCTTTTCTTCAGGGTCAGCACGTAGAGGTGGCCAAGGCCATGCTCAGCGTCGGCGTGCAAATGGCGGGTCGGCTGGCAGAAGGCGAGCTGGAAAAAGACGACGGGCCGCGCATTCTTCATTAATCGCCCCGCAACCCTGTGCCGCAGCCAGGCAAGTGCATTCTGCACTGGCCCTGTGGCAGCGTTGGTTGTTTAGCCCAGGCGAATATTCAGGCTTTGCCCGTGACCGGTGCGGGCTGCGCTGATCAACTGTTGGCGTGCAGCGCTGTTCAGCGGGTTGATCCAGCTGACAACGGTGTGGCTGCGGCCCAGGCGTAGCGCTTCGCAGGTGAGCTGCAACGCGCTTTTATTGCCGTTGGGCTGCAGCAGCAAAATTCGCTCGCGGTTCAGCCCTGCATCGCGCAGCCAGCTTTGGGTCAGGCTGGCCGGTGGTGCGATAAGGGTCAACCAGCGGGCGTTTTGCTGCTCGCTCAGTTCGCGCAGCATGGGGGTAAGCAGGTTCAGGCAGTTTCCGGCAGCACCGCGTAGCGACAGCTCACTGAAGACTTCAGGTTCGGCGCTCCAGGGTGATTCGAGCACGTCCTTGATCGCAGGGGCCATGGGCTGTGCCATGAACGCCTCGAACAGGGTCAGTTGTGCGGGCAGCGGTGTGTGGGGGAACTGCATGACGCCTCCTATTAGCGGCGAATAACGCCGACGCTCAGGCCTTCAATAACCAGTTCCTGCTCCTTGAGATTGACTTCAATAGGGGCAAAATCCGGATTTTCAGCGATAAGCCAGACTTTGCTGCCTTCACGCTTGAAGCGTTTTACGGTCACTTCGTCGTCGATGCGGGCTACCACGATCTGGCCGTTGCGCGCTTCGCGGCAGGTATGCACAGCCAGCAGGTCGCCATCGAAGATGCCGACGTCCTTCATGCTCATGCCCTGTACGCGCAGCAAGTAATCAGCTCGCGGATGGAAGAAGGTCGGGTTGATGTTGCAGGACTCTTCAACGTGTTCCTGCGCCAGGATCGGCGCACCGGCAGCAACCCGGCCGATAATGGGCAGGGTGGATTCGTCAGCCTTGGCTTCGAAGCCGGGAATGCGAATGCCTCGTGAAGCGCCAGGGGTCATCTCGATGGCACCCTTGCGGGCCAGGGCCTTGAGGTGCTCTTCGGCAGCGTTGGGTGACTTGAAGCCCAGTTCCTGTGCGATCTCGGCACGGGTGGGCGGGTATCCGTTGTCATCCAGGCATCGCTTGATGAAAGCCAGGATCTCAGCTTGGCGTGGCGTCAGTTTTAACATGATGATCGCTCTGTCTTTTTATACAGTGACTGGGATTATATACAGTGAAGGCGTATTGGCAATCATCCATTTCCGGCAGTCCGCTGGACGGTCGTCGATAAGCGCTGTGGTCCGTACCTTATCAGTTGGGGCCGGGCTGGCCGAGGCTGTGGTTAAATGCGAAACCGACCGGTCGCAAAACGAATAGGTCATCTTGACTTTTGACTGGCTGAAACGTATGTTTCAAACAAGTGTTTAAATGTTTGTCAGGCGGAGTAGTCATGGCCCAGTCGGAAACCGTTGAACGTATCCTTGATGCTGCCGAGCAGCTGTTCGCGGAAAAAGGGTTTGCTGAAACTTCATTGCGGCTGATTACCAGCAAGGCCGGGGTCAATCTGGCGGCGGTCAATTACCATTTTGGTTCAAAGAAAGCGCTGATCCAGGCGGTGTTCTCACGCTTCCTGGGGCCTTTCTGCGCCAACCTGGACCGTGAGCTGGAGCGCCGTCAGGGCAAGCCGGAGAATCGCCCGACTCTTGAGGAGTTGCTGGAGATGCTGGTCGAGCAGGCGCTGGTGATTCAGCCACGCAGTGGCAACGACCTGTCGATCTTCATGCGTTTGCTGGGTCTGGCCTTCAGCCAGAGCCAGGGCCACTTGCGCCGCTATCTTGAAGACATGTACGGCAAGGTGTTCCGCCGCTATATGCTGCTGGTCAATGAAGCGGCTCCGCAGATCCCGCCCATCGAGCTGTTCTGGCGCGTGCATTTCATGCTCGGCGCGGCGGCCTTCAGCATGTCGGGGATCAAGGCGCTGCGTGCCATTGCCGAGACCGATTTTGGCGTTAACACCTCGATCGAGCAGGTGATGCGCCTGATGGTGCCGTTTCTCGCCGCCGGCATGCGTGCCCAGAGCGGCGTCAGCGATCCGGCCATGGCCAGTGCGCAGATGCGTCCTCGCAGTAAAACTGCACCGGTCAGCGTCAAGGTTTGACCCGCTGCGGGTGGGCGCGGCAGCTTTGATCCGCTAAGCTAGCTGTCATGCCCAGCCCTGTCTTGTTCCCGTCTGCCAATTCGCCGCCGCCTCTCTGGAGTGCGGTGCGCAGGCCCGTGCCTGCGTATCCGGACCGGTTAACAAGCGCTCTCTCTTTCTAAAGGATTTCCCATGAGTTCTGCCTTGCAAGGCTCCTTGATGGTGGACGTCGCCGGTACCTGGCTGACGGCTGAAGACCGGCAATTGCTGCGCCAGCCTGAAGTGGGCGGATTGATCATCTTTGCACGCAATATCGAGCACCCGCGCCAGGTGCGTGAGTTGAGTGCTTCTATTCGGGCCATACGACCGGACCTGCTGCTGGCGGTCGATCAGGAAGGCGGCCGCGTGCAGCGCCTGCGTCAGGGCTTTGTGCGCCTGCCTGCCATGCGCGCCATTGCCGACAACCCCAATGCCGAGTACCTGGCCGAGCAATGTGGCTGGATCATGGCCACTGAAGTGCTGGCGGTGGGGCTGGACTTGAGCTTTGCCCCGGTTCTGGACCTGGACTATCAGCGCAGTGCTGTGGTCGGCAGCCGCTCGTTCGAGGGTGACCCCGAGCGCGCCGCTGTATTGGCCGGGGCATTCATTCGCGGGATGAACGACGCGGGCATGGCTGCCACCGGTAAGCACTTTCCGGGGCACGGGTGGGCTGAAGCTGACTCTCATGTAGCCATCCCTACGGATGAGCGCAGCCTGGAGCAGATCCGTGCCCATGACCTGGTGCCGTTTGCCCGTTTGAGCAAGCAACTGGCGGCGGTCATGCCGGCCCATGTGATCTATCCGCAAGTCGACAGCCAACCCGCAGGTTTTTCCCGGCGCTGGCTGCAGGACATCCTGCGCGGTGAACTGCAATTTGATGGTGTTATTTTCAGTGACGACCTGTCGATGGCTGGTGCTCATGTGGTGGGTGATGCCGCCAGTCGTATCGAGGCCGCCTTGTCGGCCGGTTGCGACATGGGCCTGGTATGCAACGACCGCGCCGCGGCAGAGCTGGCACTCAGTGCTGCGCAGCGCTTGAAAGTTACGCCATCGCCACGGATTGCGCGCATGCGTGGCCAGGCCTGGGCCAGTACCGATTATCGCCAGAGCCCGCGCTGGCTGGTGGCGATGGGCGCACTCAAAGATGCTCAATTAATTGATTAAGGGATCTGCCTCAATGACGGTTTACGCAATTATCGGCGGTACGGGCCTTACCCAGCTGGAAGGGCTGACCATCAGCCGCGCGCTGGCGCTGGACACGCCCTACGGGCCGACCTCGGCAGATATCCAGATCGGTGAGTTTGGCGGCCGCGAAGTGTTGTTCCTGGCCCGTCACGGCCATCCGCACCGGGTGCCTCCGCATCAGGTCAACTACCGCGCCAACCTGTGGGCGCTGAAGCAGGCCGGGGCCGAAGCGATTCTCGCGGTAAATGCCGTGGGCGGGATTCATATGGCGATGGGCACCGGGCATTTTTGTGTGCCTCATCAGTTGATCGACTACACCAGTGGCCGCGAGCATACTTTTTTTGCCGGTGATCTGGAGCAGGTGACCCATATCGACTTCAGCTATCCCTACACCGAATCGTTGCGCGAGCAATTGATTGGCGCATTGGCGGCCGAGGGCTGCTCCTACAGCAGTCATGGTGTTTATGCCGCTACTCAGGGCCCGCGTCTTGAGACAGTGGCAGAAATCGCCCGTCTTGAACGTGACGGTTGCGACATCGTGGGCATGACCGGCATGCCGGAAGCGGCACTGGCCCGCGAGCTGGAACTGGATTACGCGTGCCTGGCGCTGGTGGTCAACCCGGCAGCGGGCAAGTCGACAGCGATTATCACCATGGCCGAAATCGAGCAGGCGCTGCATGAGGGTATGGGCAAGGTAAAAGCGACGTTGGCGCGGGTGCTGGCGGGCTAATCAAGTCCGTAGCAGCCGCCGAACGCAGCCTCGCGGAGCTCGGCAGCTGCTACAGAATCAAGCCGCAAGTTGCGTCAATTTTCAGCGCTTTTCAGTTTTAGGCGGCAACGGCGCAAACAATGCGTCGATGTCGTCATCCTGCAGTTTCCAGTCCCCTGCGACGCGTCCGTCCAGTACGCCTGCCGCCAAATCTGACTTTTCCTGCTGCAAATGCTGGATTTTTTCTTCCACAGTGCCGCGGGCAATCATTTTGTACACAAACACCGGTTTTTCCTGTCCTATACGATAGGCGCGGTCAGTGGCCTGGTTTTCTGCCGCCGGGTTCCACCAAGGGTCGTAGTGAATCACCGTGTCGGCCTCGGTAAGGTTCAGGCCTACACCACCCGCCTTGAGGCTAATCAGAAAAATCTGCAGCTTGCCGCTCTGGAAGTCCTTGACCGGTGTACGTCGGTCCCGGGTTTGCCCGGTGAGGATGGCGTAGGGCACCTTGCGCTTTTTCAGCTCGGCCTCGATCAGCCCCAGCATCGAAGTGAACTGCGAAAACAGCAGGATGCGTCGGCCTTCGGCAAACAGCTCTTCGAGCATCAGCATCAGGCTGTCGAGCTTGCCCGAGGTGCTGCCTTTTTTCGGCGGGGTGTCGCTGACCAAGCGCAGGTCGCAACATACCTGGCGCAGTTTGAGCAGCGCTTCGAGGATAATTATCTGGCTGCGTCCCACGCCCTTGCGGGTGATTTCGTCGCGGACTTTTTTGTCCATCGCCAGGCGCATGGTTTCGTACACGTCGCGCTGGGCTTCGTTGAGGTCCACCCAGTGGATGATTTCGGTCTTGGGCGGCAGTTCGGTAGCGACCTGCTCCTTGGTGCGGCGCAGCAGAAACGGTTTGATTCGCGCATTGAGATGCTGCAGGCGCTCGTTGCTGCCCTGGCGTTCAATGGGCACCCGGTAGTCGCGATTGAAAGTCTTGACGTCGCCCAGCCAGCCGGGCAGCAGGAAGTGGAACAGTGACCACAGCTCACCCAGGTGGTTCTCCAGCGGGGTACCACTCAGGCACAGGCGCTGGCGGGCAACCAGCTCGCAGGCGGCCTGGGTGGCCTTGCTGCCGGGGTTCTTGATGTACTGTGCTTCGTCCAGCACCAGCAGGTGCAGCGGCAGTTTTGCCAGATGCTCGATGTCCTTGGGCAGCAAGGCGTAGGTGGTCAGGATCACGTCGTAGTCGTTGAGGTGCGCGAAATATTTTTTGCGTGTGGCGCCATACAGCGCCAGTACCTTGAGCTGCGGCGTAAAGTGCGCCGCTTCGTCGAGCCAGTTGGGGATCAGGCTGGTGGGCATCACAATCATGGCCGGGCGATCAAGGCGGCCGGCATTTTTTTCGCACAAGATATGCGCCAGGGTCTGCAGGGTTTTGCCCAGGCCCATGTCATCGGCCAGCACGCCGCCCACTTCCAGCTGACGCAATGACTGCATCCAGCTCAGGCCTTCGAGCTGATAGGGGCGCAGGTTGGCATTGAGCCCTTCGGGGGCTTCGACGCTGAAATTCTTGATATCTCGCAGGCGCTGGGCGAAGCCGCGAATCTGCTCGCCACCTTCCCAGCGCAGGGGGAGTGCATCCAGGGCGTTGAGCCGCGGCGCGTCAGCACTTTTGATCCGCAGAGAAGTGGCGTCCGGCTCGCCCAGATAAAACTCGTCCAGAGTGGCCAGTACCGGTTTCAGCCGCCCGTACGGCAGCGCAACCTGCAGCGGACCATGGCCGCTGGCAGGGTTGGCCGGAATATTCACCAGGATCAGTTCGTCGTCCCTGCGCCGGGCGAGTTTTTCCGGGTTGAGGATGTCGCTGTGGGAGCGCATCAGGTTGAGCAGTATCGGCAGCAGGCTCAGGTGCTGGCCGTTGACGATAATCCCCAGCTCCAGGTCAAACCAGTCGCGCTCCGGGGCTTCGTCGACAGTGGCATACCAGTCTTCTACCGGGGTCAGGTCAAAGCCGAAACCTTCATCGATCTGCAACTCCCAGCCCTTTTCGGCCAGGCCTTGCAACTGGTTGAGGGTGAAATTCAGCCAGGCACTGTCATTGACCAGCTCAAACAGCTCGCCGGCGCTTTCCGGTAGTGCCTTGCTCTGGCGCGTGGCAATTTTAAAGCCCAGGCTGCGCAGTTGTTCGCGGTAAAGGTTTTCGACCTCGGGCTTGCGCTTGATGCGCAGGGTTTGCTGTTCCTGGCGCAGCAGGATGTCAGCGTTTTTTTGCCCGCTTACGTACTGGTCCAGGTAGTTGAACGACAGGGCGGCGCGGTGCTGGATATAGCGCTGCATTTTGCCGTTGCGCGGCTCGAAAGCGCTGAATTCGGCACTGGCCAGCCACAGTCGCGGTACTGGCTGGACGTCCTCGACCAGCTGTTCTGGCAGATTGTTGGGGCGACGTGAGTCGAGTACGGCCTGGAGTTTTTCCAGAAGCTCGGCATCCTGAGCAGCGGCGGGGTAGTTCAAGGTTTCTTCAATCTTCAGTAAGACGGCTGCGGTGTGCTTGCAATTAACCCGCACCGGGCAGGTACAGTGGGCGCTGACCAGCAGCAAGGTGCTTTTGGCCGACTCACGCAACTGAATGGTCTGTCGGTAGATGTTTTCGCCAGAGCCCTGACAGCTGGCAGTAATCAGCTTGTCGCCGATCTGGGCGATCCTGACCCGATTTTCCTTGGCGTAGCGGCGGCCACGCTCAAGGCTTTGTTCCTTGAAGCGACTGACCCAGCTTGGTGCCAGCGGCTGGGTCAGTCGGTCGGTGGGGTTCAGGGGCATGGGTTTTTCATTCAGGAAGACTTCGGCGTCAGGCGCTCGAACAGCGCTTCAATGGTATTGAAGCGTTCTTCCGGGCGCTCCATGGGTACCATGAATTTGAACAGGGTCGCGCCTTCGAATTTGTAGCGGTTGGGTTGGCCCTGGATCAATTTGATCAGCACCATCGGGTCAACCGGGGTGTCGGCGGCAAACTCGATGCGCCCGCCCTGCGGGCCGGCGTCGACTTTTTTGATGCCTAGTTGCTCGGCCTGCAATTTGAGCAGGGTGATGCGTACCAGGTTCTTGGTCGGCTCGGGGAGCAGGCCGAAGCGGTCGATCATCTCGACCTGCAAGTCCTTGAGGCCCTCTTCATCGGTTGCCGAGGCAATACGCTTGTAGAGGATCAGTCGCGCATGCACATCCGGCAGATACGACTCGGGAATCAGCGCAGGTACTCGCAGGTTGATTTCCGGGCCGCCGCCCAGCGGCTGGTCGAGGTTGGGTTGCTCGCCCTTGCGGATCGACTTGACCGCACGTTCGAGCATTTCCATGTACAGGGTAAAACCAACCGCCTGAATCTGGCCGCTTTGACCATCCCCCAGTAACTCGCCCGCGCCACGGATTTCAAGGTCGTTGGTGGCCAGGACAAAGCCGGCACCCAGGTCCTGGGTGTTGGCGATGGCTTCCAGGCGTTTTTGCGCGTCCCCGGTAATCTGCTGGCGCGGTGGCGTCAGCAGGTAGGCATAGGCCTGGTGGTGACTGCGTCCGACGCGGCCGCGCAACTGGTGCAACTGTGCCAGGCCGAACTTGTCGGCGCGCTCGATGATGATGGTGTTGGCGCTCGGCACGTCGATCCCGGTCTCGATGATGGTCGAGGCGATCAGGACGTTGAAGCGCTTGTGATAGAAGTCACTCATCACCTGTTCGAGTTCGCGTTCGCGCATTTGCCCGTGACCGATGCCGATCCGTGCTTCAGGCACCAGCTCGGCCAGTTCGGCCGCACATTTCTCGATGGTTTTAACGTCGTTGTGCAGGTAGTAGACCTGCCCGCCGCGCAGCAACTCACGCAGCAACGCCTCTTTGACGGTGCTTTTGTTCTGTTCCATGACGAAGGTGCGCACCGACAGCCGGCGCGCCGGCGGCGTGGCGATGATCGACAGGTCGCGCATGCCTGACACGGCCATGTTCAGCGTACGCGGGATCGGCGTGGCGGTGAGGGTCAGGATGTCGACTTCACTGCGCAAGGCCTTGAGCTGTTCTTTCTGGCGCACGCCGAAGCGGTGTTCTTCGTCGATGATCACCAGGCCCAGGTTTTTGATTTTGACATCGTCCTGCAGCAGCTTGTGGGTGCCGATGACGATATCGATCTTGCCTTCGGCCAGATCGGCGACTGCCTGGTTGATCTCTTTGGCCGACTTGAAGCGGCTCATCACCTCGACCGTTACCGGCCAGTCGGCAAAACGGTCGCGGAAGCTGTTGTAGTGCTGCTGGGCGAGCAGGGTGGTGGGTACCAAAATGGCCACCTGACGGCCGCCATGCACAGCAATAAAGGCCGCGCGCATGGCCACTTCGGTCTTGCCGAAGCCCACGTCGCCACACACCAGACGATCCATGGGCTTGGGCGACAGCATGTCGGCGCGTACGGCTTCGATGGTGGTTTGCTGGTCCGGGGTTTCTTCAAACGGGAAGCCGGCACTGAACGTTGCGTAATCCGCTTTCGGATCGGCAAATGCATAACCTTCGCGGGCTGCACGACGAGCGTAGATGTCGAGCAGCTCGGCAGCCACGTCACGCACTTGTTCGGCGGCCTTGCGCTTGGCCTTTTGCCAGGTTTCCGAGCCCAGGCGGTGCAGCGGCGCCAGTTCATCATCGCTGCCGGTATAGCGGGCGATCAGGTGCAGGTTGGCCACCGGCACATAGAGCTTGGCGCCTTCGGCGTATTCCAGGGTCAGGAACTCGGCCACCTGATTGTCGACTTCAAGTGTGGCCAGGCCCTGATAGCGACCTACGCCGTGGTCGATATGCACAACGGGTGCGCCTTCGCGCAACTCGGTGAGGTTCTTGATCACCGCATCGTTGTTGGCATCGGCGCGTTTTTCCCGGCGCCGGCGCTGCATCACGCGCTGGCCGAACAACGGGCTTTCGGCGATCAGCGCCAGCGCCGGATCCTCCAGCAGCAGGCCTTCATCCAGCGGGGCGATAGTAATCGCCAGGCGGTGCTTGCTGGCGACGAAGTCCGGCCAGCTGTCGACTGTTTTGGGTCGCAGCTTCAAGCGTTCCAGCAGTTCGAGCAGTACTTCGCGGCGACCGGCCGATTCGGCGGTAAACAGCACGCGGCCATCAAACTGCTCAAGGAAACCGGACAAAGCCGCCAATGGCTGGTTGGCCTTGGCTTCGATGGCCAGGTTGGGCAGCGGTTGCGCCGGGAAGCGTTCACGGCTGCTGCCGGTGTCGATGTCATCCTGGCTGGCGACCACCCGCGGCCAGTTTTTCAGGCGGGCGAAGCAGTCTTCAACCGGCAGGAACAGCTCGGCAGGCGGTAACAGTGGCCGCGACGGATCGATACGGCGCTCTTCGTAGCGGTTGCGTACGTCAGACCAGAAATTCTCGGCGGCCTGCTCGATGCCTGGCAGCGAGAACACTTGCGTGTCAGCCGGCAAATAGTCGAACAGGGTCGAGGTTTCATCGAAAAACAGCGGCAGGTAGTACTCGATACCCGCAGGGGTGATGCCGCTGCTCAAGTCCTGAAAGATCGGGCAGCGACGGAAGTCGACATCAAAACGCTCGCGAAAGCGCGCCTTGAACCGGGTCACCGCGTCTTTTTGCAGCGGGAACTCACGTGCCGGCAGCAGGCGCACCGACTCAACCTTGTCGATCGAGCGCTGGGTCTCGGGGTCGAAGGTGCGCAGGGTCTCGATTTCGTCGTCGAACAGGTCGATCCGGTATGGCAGTTTGCTGCCCATCGGGAACAGGTCGATCAACGCGCCGCGCACGGCGAACTCGCCATGCTCATACACCGTATCGACGCAGCGATAGCCACTGGCCTCAAGCCGGGTACGCATTTGTTCCACATCCAGCTTCTGGCCGATGTCCAGCACCAGGCTGCTGCCGAGCAGGAACTTGGTCGGGGCCAGGCGATGTAGGGCGGTGGTCACCGGCACTACCAAAACACCATGACTCAGTTCCGGCAGCCGGTACAGGCTGGCGATACGCTGGGAGATGATGTCCTGGTGCGGCGAGAACAGATCGTAAGGCAGGGTTTCCCAGTCGGGAAAATGCAGTACCGGCAAGTCAGGGGCAAAGAATCTCAGTTCCTGCTCAAGACGCTCGGCGCTTTGGCTGTCAGCGGTCAGGAGCAGGGTGAAGCGCCTGGCGGCGCTGGCGGCCTCGGCAATCGCGAGGCTCAGGGCGGCACCGGGCAGATTGCTCCAGTGCTGTTTACCTGCCGTGGCAGGGAGTTTCGGTAGACGCAGGACGGGCACGGAAGGTTGAGCTCCAAGCGTTGCGACAAAGTTGGCGATTGTAACGGGCCAAGGGGCTGGCTGTCAGTTGCAGCCTTTAACAGCGGCGCAAATCAGCGCATAACACTGACATGGGGGTGCCAAAGGGGCTGTGCAAGGGCAGCAGACTGATGAAATGGCAGTTGTTATAAAATTTTTCGCCTATATTTGTTGATGCTTAATCGTTTCAGTAACGGCGTATGACAGGCGTGCATTGCCCCTGCATGGGCGCAGCGGCATAATGTAGCCCCTTTTTTCAGCCCCTACATGTGGAAGGTTCCCGTGACTCAGAAGCCCGACCAGTGTCTTGGTGAATGGATCGACCGTGAAGCACTCGCAGAAGCGATGATTCCGCTTATCGGTCAGCTTTACCGCAATAACAATGTGGTTAGCTCGATCTATGGCCGCAGCCTGATCAACCGTTCAGTCATTGCGATTCTCAAGGCTCACCGCTTTGCTCGCCATCGTCAGTCCGATGATATCGAATTGTCCGTGCACGAAACTTTCCCGTTGCTCAAGGCAATGAGCGAGCTCAAGCTCGGCGCTGCTTCGGTAGACCTGGGCAAGCTGGCCGTGAAGTTCAAGGCCGAAGGCAATGGCCGCACGGCTGAGCAGTTTGTGCGCGAAGAACTGGCCGATGTTGTGGGTCAGCAAAACGCTTCTGCACGTAAAGGTACTGACGTTGTGCTGTACGGCTTCGGTCGTATCGGCCGTCTGCTGGCGCGCATCCTGATTGAAAAAACCGGTGGTGGCGACGGTCTGCGTCTGCGTGCCATCGTTGTGCGCAAAGGCGCCGACAACGATCTGGTCAAGCGTGCCAGCCTGCTGCGTCGTGACTCGGTGCATGGCCCGTTTGATGGCACCATCGTGGTCGATGAAGCCAACAACACCATCACCGCCAACGGCAACCTGATTCAGGTTATCTACGCGAAAAACCCTACCGAAGTGGACTACACCCAGTACGGTATCCAGAACGCCCTGCTGGTGGACAACACCGGTGTATGGCGTGATGCCGATGGCCTGGGCCAGCACTTGCAGTGCCCTGGTATCGATCGCGTGGTCCTGACCGCTCCGGGCAAGGGCAAGCTGAAGAACATTGTTCACGGCATCAACCACGGCGAAATCACCGCAGACGACAAGATCGTTTCGGCGGCATCCTGCACCACCAACGCCATCGTGCCGGTGCTCAAGGCTGTCAACGACAAGTTCGGCATCGTCAATGGTCACGTTGAAACGGTTCACTCGTACACCAACGACCAGAACCTGATCGATAACTTCCACAAGGGCGACCGCCGTGGTCGTAGCGCCGCGCTGAACATGGTTATCACCGAGACCGGTGCTGCTACCGCTGCTGCCAAGGCATTGCCTGAGCTGGCCGGCAAGCTGACCGGTAACGCGATCCGTGTGCCGACGCCGAACGTGTCGATGGCCATCCTCAACCTGAACCTTGAGAAGCCGGCTACCCGTGAAGAAATGAACGAGTACCTGCGTCACATGGCTCTGCACTCCGATCTGCACAAGCAAATCGACTTCGTCAGCTCCCAGGAAGTGGTGTCCACTGACTTCGTGGGTTCACGTCACGCCGGTGTGGTGGATGCTGAAGCGACGATCTGCAATGACAACCGCGTTGTGCTGTACGTGTGGTACGACAACGAATTCGGTTACAGCTGCCAGGTAGTACGCGTGATGGAAGACATGGCCGGGGTCAACCCGCCAGCGTTCCCGCGCTAAGCAACCGCCGCAACTGAAAACGCCCCGACTTGTCGGGGCGTTTTTGTTTGTGCGGGAAACCTGTGGGAGCGGGCTTGCTCGCGATGGGATCGGCGCGGTTGTTCAGTCAGACCGCGTTGCTGGCATCGCGGGCAAGCCCGCTCCCACAGGGGTCAGGCGTTACCCGCCACCGCCGATTGCGCCGTACGCAACTGATGCTGATTGCCACGGAACAACACCACGGTCGCAATCAGGCCCAGTATCGCCGCCCCGGTCAGCCACAGACCGGGGGCGGCCTTGTTGTCCAGGGCATGAATCAGGTAAGTGCAAGCCGCCGGAGTAAAGCCACCGAAAGTGGCGGTCGCCAGGCTGTAGGCCAGGGAGAAACCGGTGGTGCGCACTTCAACTGGCATGATTTCGGTCAGGGCAACCACCATCGCGCCGTTGTACGAGCCATACAGGAACGACAGCCACAGTTCGACAATCAGCAGATGACTGAAGCTCGGGTTGGCCACCAGCCAGGACAACGCCGGGTAGGCGGTCAGGATCGCCAGGATGGTCGCACCCAGCAGCAGCGGTTTACGCCCGATCTTGTCCGACAGCGAGCCCATGACCGGCAGCCAGAAAAAGTTCGACAGGCCAATGCACACTGTGACCAGCAAGGCATCGAAGTCCGACAGATGCAGCTCGGCCTTGCCGAAGGTCGGGGTATAGGCAGTGATCAGATAGAACGACACGGTAGTCATCACCACCAGGGCCATGCCACCCAGCACCAAGCCAAAGTTCTGACCGACTGAGCGAAGGATTTCACGCAGGGTAGGGTGATATTTGCGGGCTTCGAACTCAGGAGTTTCTTCCATCGAGCGGCGGATCACAAAGATCACCGGCACGATCATGCAACCCAGCAGACACGGAATCCGCCAGCCCCATTCACCCATTTCTTCAGGGCTTAGCCAATGGTTGAGACCAACCCCCAGCAAGCCTGCGAACACCACGGCAGCCTGCTGGCTAGCCGACTGCCAGCTGACGAAGAAACCCTTGCGCCCCGGTGTGGCGATTTCTGCCAGGTACACCGACACCCCGCCCAGTTCCACGCCTGCCGAAAAACCTTGCAGCAAGCGCCCGAGCAACACCAGCAGGGGTGCGGCAACACCCAGGGTGGCGTAGCCCGGCACGCAGGCGATGAGTACGGTACCCATGGCCATCAGGGCCAGGGTAATGATCAGGCCCTTGCGACGGCCGTGGCGGTCAATATAGGCACCGAGAAAAATCGCACCCAGCGGGCGCGCGAGAAAACCGGCACCGAAGGTGGCCAGGGCGAGCATCAGTGAGGCAAAAGCGCTATCGGTTGGGAAGAAGGTTTTGGCAATGGCCGTGGCGTAAAAGCCAAAGACCATAAAGTCGAACATCTCTAGGAAGTTACCGCTGACAACGCGAAAAATCGCCTTGCCTTTGCCCGTACTGGAGGCCATCAGAAATCACCCGCTCTTATCTGTTTTTATGCGTTATCCGTGTTTTTACTCGTCCACACTGCCAGGCAATGACCTGCGCCATTGCGCAAAACAGTTTTGTAACCATATGTGTAACAAAGTGTGTAGGCAACATTTCTTGGCGCTACACGGCCGGGCTAGGGCCTTTGCGCAAGCAGGCTCAGGCGCAGAGGGTCGGGCAGACCTTCGGGTGCGAGCCAGATGCCCAGGTAGATTTTGGCCAGTTGATGATTCTGGCTGGTGAAAATGACCTGACCATTGCGCTCCAGCTTCAGCCCGCGTTGCGGGTTGTAGTCCAGGGCGTAGCGATCGCCGCGTTTGATATCGCCAAAACTGGCCTGAAGTTGTTTTAGCGGGGCGTCGAGGCGAGCCAGGGTGGCTGCCGGTTGCTGGCGCTTGAGGATGGTGGCCGAGGCCCGGGTGATATCGCTGTGCTCCAGATCGCGCAGATAAAACAGCTCAAGGCGCAGCTCGCGCTGTTCGACAAAGGCCTGTTGCGGTTGGATGCCTGGCTGGGTGAAAAGGGCTGCGGCATAGATATCGGCCCAGAGGTAGGTCAGCACGATCTGGCCTTTGCGTTCCATGAGTTGCGTGCCATCGCGCCATTGGGCGGGAAAGTTGGCTTCTTTTAGCCGAGCTGACTCATCGGCCAGGCCGGTGGTGGAGTAAAGCAGCAACAATACGATCAACAACTGGCGCATGGTGGATGGCTCTGATCGATGGGTTGTTAGAGGTTATGCCAGTTTTGCTAAGTGTGCGGCAGCTGCTAGGCAGGCTCTCGCGCGCGATGAGATGTAGTGAACACAAAAATAGCCAACGACCAGACCAAGGGTTAATGTTCGCGGCGTTCAGGCTTCTATAGACTGTGCCCCACGTTTTGATCCTTCATGGCGCTGGCCGCGACATGATTTAGCCGTAGGTGCCCAAAGCGGTGCCACGGCCTGTTCTGAGGAGTACGCATGGCTGTCTACAACTACGACGTAGTGGTACTGGGTTCCGGCCCGGCAGGAGAAGGTGCGGCAATGAACGCCGCAAAAGCAGGGCGCAAGGTGGCAATGGTGGATAGCCGGCGTCAGGTTGGCGGCAACTGCACGCACTTGGGCACGATCCCGTCCAAAGCCTTGCGTCACTCGGTTCGCCAGATCATGCAGTTCAACACCAATCCGATGTTTCGGGCCATTGGTGAGCCGCGCTGGTTCTCGTTCCCGGACGTACTGAAAAGTGCCGAGAAGGTTATTTCCAAGCAAGTGGCTTCGCGCACCGGTTACTACGCACGTAATCGCGTCGACCTGTTCTTCGGCACCGGCAGCTTCACCGACGAGCAAACCATCGAAGTGGTGTGCACCAACGGCGTTGTCGAAACCCTGATGGCCAAGCAAATCATTATCGCCACCGGCTCGCGCCCGTATCGCCCGGCTGATATCGATTTCACTCACTCGCGTATCTACGATAGCGACACCATCCTCAGTCTGGGCCACACCCCGCGTAAGCTGATTGTTTACGGGGCAGGCGTGATCGGCTGCGAATACGCGTCGATCTTCAGTGGTCTGGGGGTGTTGATTGAGCTGGTGGATAACCGCGAGCAACTGTTGAGCTTCCTCGATTCCGAGATCTCGCAAGCGCTGAGCTACCACTTCAGCAACAACAACATCACCGTACGCCACAACGAAGAGTACGAGCGGGTAGAAGGCGTCGAAAACGGCGTGATCCTGCATCTTAAGTCCGGCAAGAAGATCAAGGCCGACGCCTTGCTCTGGTGCAATGGCCGTACCGGCAACACCGATCTGCTGGGTCTGGAAAACATCGGCATCAAGGCCAATGGCCGTGGCCAGATCACGGTTGATGAAAACTACCGCACCACCGTGCCGAACATTTTTGCCGCAGGTGATGTAATCGGCTGGCCAAGCCTGGCCAGTGCCGCCCACGACCAGGGGCGTTCGGCAGCGGGCAGCATCGTTGATAACGGCAGCTGGCGCTTCGTCAATGACGTGCCGACCGGCATCTACACCATTCCGGAGATCAGCTCGATCGGCAAGAACGAGCAGGAGCTGACCCAGGCCAAGGTGCCGTACGAAGTGGGCAAGGCGTTTTTCAAGAGCATGGCGCGTGCACAGATTGCCGGCGAGCCCCAGGGCATGCTGAAAATCCTGTTCCACCGTGAAACCCTGGAAGTGCTGGGCGTTCACTGCTTCGGTTATCAGGCATCAGAGATCGTGCACATCGGCCAGGCGATCATGAATCAGCCGGGCGAGCTCAATACCCTGAAATACTTCGTCAACACCACGTTCAACTACCCGACCATGGCCGAAGCCTATCGGGTAGCCGCCTACGATGGCCTCAACCGGCTTTTTTGAGCGGCTCCGGCCGGTGGCCTGAGCCGGCCGGGGAGACCGATTTCAGCTATTCCCGAGGGTGGCAGTGGCCAAACCGGGAAAGTCTGTAATCAGGCTATCTACGCCGAAGTCGGCGAGCCTGCGCATCAGCGCAGGTTCGTTGACTGTCCATACCGACACATGCAAACCCTGACGCTGGGCCTTCTCCAGGCGTTCAGGCGTGCACAGTGTCCAGTTCAATGCCAGCATCTCGCAGCCATAACTCTGGGCGACCTTGATCGGGTCGGGCCAGGCGTATTCGGCCACCAGGCCGCGGGACAGGTCTGGCGTCAACTCCAGCGCAGCCTTGAGCACCTCACGCGAGCTTGACGTGACCGTGACCTTGTCCATCAGCCCGTGACGTACCGCCATTTCGCGGATTGCCAGCACGGTGGTTGCTGCGCGGGTGCGCGAGGCGCTCTTGACCTCCAGCTGCCAGTGCTCGAAGTTGCACTTTTCAAACAGCTCCTCAAGGCGCGGGATCGGGCACGGCTGCATCCAGCCCGGGCCACCCTTGCGCGCGTCATAGGTCACCAGGTCGGCAGCCGTGTGCTCGATAACCTTGCCGCGCCGGTCCGTGGTGCGCTTGAGGGTCGGGTCGTGGATGACCATCAGCTCACCGTCCTTCGACAGGTGCAGGTCGAGCTCACAGCGCCGTACGCCATGCTTGAGGCATTGCTCAAAGCTGGCAAGGGTGTTTTCCGGTGCTTCGCCTTTGGCGCCGCGATGGCCATAAATCAGGGTCACATTTGCTCCTTGTACAGAGTGATCACGGCCCGGTGCTTACTCGGGCGCGGATGTTTGTTGTTCGCGGGCCAGGCGGCGCGCCTGTGCCTGTTTTTGCAAAATGTAGCGCGCCAGCAACTGGCGCTGCGTATCGGTGAGGGATTCAAATTCGGTGTTGATGCGGTAGTCGCCAGCGTGCGCCTGGCAATCGACCACGCGGGCACGCAGCAACAGGCCCAGGGCCTGGGGCATCAATACCAGCTTGACTGAAAGGTGGCTGCCCGCCGGGCAGGGGTGCGGGTGATGGAACTCGATACCGCCTTCGGACAGCATGACCGGCTGCAGTTCACCGATCTGGCCCAGCACCGTTTGCGCAACGATCTGGCTCAGCAGTTCGACACGTTTGTTCAGGGTTTTCAGATAGCTGGAAAGGGTGCGGTCGCGTTCGCTGATCTGGCGCAGCAAGTGCTGGGACTCGAATTCGCTCAGGTGCAATTCGCTGAGCAAATTGAACAGCGGTGACTCATCCTGCAACACTTCACTGCTCGCGGCTTCGAGGGCCGACAGCGGGGTTATTTCCAGTGCGATCATATCCTCGATACGGTAGTATTCGCGGCGATCTGCTTCATCTAATGTCGACATGGCGAACCCATGATGGCGGCTGTGGTCTGAGTGTAAAGCTGCTTATCAGGCCCCGCCACAAGGACGTCTTCTTTTCCCTCGAACAAGCCCCGACATGTTCAGACCTCTCTCTTTATTTATCGGCACGCGTTATACCCGTGCAAAGCGTCGCAATCATTTTGTGTCGTTTATTTCCCTGACCTCGATGATCGGGCTCGCCCTTGGCGTGGTCGTGATGATTGTCGTGTTATCGGTGATGAACGGCTTCGATCATGAGATGCGCACCCGCGTGCTGGGCATGGTGCCCCACGCGACCATCGTCGGCGACCAGCCGATCAGTGACTGGCAAAGCCTGGCGGCCAAGGTCAAGCAGAACCCCAAAGTGGAGGCGGTTGCGCCGTTTACCCAGATGCAGGGCTTGCTGACCAATGATGGCAACGTGCAGAAAGTCCTGCTCAATGCCATTGACCCGGCGCAGGAACGCAATGTCTCGATCATTGACCGGTTCATGCAGCAGGGCCAGCTCGACTCGCTGACCCCGGGCAGCTTCGGCATCATCATTGGCGACAAGGCCGCGAAAAAGCTGGGTGTGAGCGTCGGCGACAAGCTGACCTTCGTTGCGCCGGAAGTCACGGTGACACCGGCCGGCATGTTCCCGCGCATGAAGCGTTTTACCGTGCAGGGCATTTTTCATGTCGGTGCCGGTGAGATCGACGGCTACCTGGGCATCACCAACCTGCAGGACCTGGCGCGTTTGCAGCGCTGGAAACCTGACCAGGTACAGGGCCTGCGGCTGAAGTTCGATGACCTGTTCGAAGCGCCGCGCACTGCCTGGGAAATCGCCCAGCAGCTGGGCGAGAGCCAGTATTACGCCCGTGACTGGACCCGTACCCACGGCAACCTGTACCAGGCCATCCGCATGGAAAAAGCCATGATTGGCCTGCTGTTGCTGCTGATTGTGGCCGTGGCCGCGTTCAACATCATTTCCACGCTGGTGATGGTGGTCAATGACAAGAAAGGCGACATCGCCATCCTGCGTACCCTGGGGGCGACGCCGGGCACCATCATGGCCACCTTTATGGTTCAGGGCACCGTTATCGGTGTGGTCGGGACGGCCATCGGCGCGGTGGTCGGGATGCTTGCTGCGCTCAATGTCAGCGCTGCGATCTCGGCCCTTGAAGGCCTGATCGGGCACAAGTTTCTCAATGCCGACGTGTATTTCATCGACTACCTGCCCTCGCAGTTGCAGGCACAGGACGTGTTGATGGTGTGCGGTGCGGCATTGGTTCTGAGTTTCCTCGCGACCTTGTACCCGGCCTGGCGTGCTGCGCGCACCCAGCCTGCGCAGGCGCTTCGTTATGAGTGAGTTGGGCATGAAAGAACAAGCAGTGTTGAGTTGCCGCGACCTGGGCAAGTCCTACGAGGAAGGCCCGGAATCCGTGGTGGTGCTGTCGGGGCTGCAGCTTGAGTTGCACCCTGGTGAGCGGGTGGCGATCGTCGGGACTTCGGGTTCGGGTAAAAGTACCTTGCTCAACCTGCTCGGCGGGCTTGATACCCCGACCAGTGGCAGTGTCTGGCTGGCGGGTGAAGAGCTATCGGCCCTGGGCGAAAAGGCCCGTGGCCTGTTGCGCAACCGCTCGCTGGGTTTCGTGTATCAATTTCACCACTTGTTGCCCGAGTTCACCGCCCTGGAAAACGTCTGCATGCCGCTGTTGATCGGCAAGACGGCGATCCCCGAAGCCCGTGAGCGGGCCACGGCGCTGCTGACCCGGGTGGGTCTGGGCCATCGCCTGGAGCACAAGCCGGCCGAACTGTCGGGCGGCGAGCGCCAGCGTGTGGCGATTGCCCGGGCGCTGGTCAACAAGCCGGGGCTGGTGATGCTCGATGAGCCCACCGGCAACCTCGACTCGCACACGGCCCAGGGCATTCAGGACCTGATGCTGGAACTCAGCACGTCAATGCGCACTGCGTTCCTGGTGGTAACCCACGACATGAACCTGGCCCGCCAGATGGATCGCGTGTTGCACCTTCAGGAAGGTCGCCTGACCACGATCTGACTGGCCAGCATCTGACGCCTGCAAGCGGGCGTCAGGTCTTCAATTTTTATACGGTGCCCGCGAATGTTCAGACCGTTATCGATTTTTATCGGCACGCGCTATACCCGCGCCAAGCGCCGCAATCGTTTTGTTTCGTTTATCTCCATGACCTCGATGATCGGCCTCGCTCTCGGCGTGCTGGCGATGATCGTGGTGTTGTCGGTGATGAACGGCTTCCAGCGTGAAATGAGTAACCGCATCCTCGGCATGGTGCCCCACGCGACCATCGTGGGCGTCAAGCCCATCGATGACTGGCGCCCGGTGGCCGAGGCCGCGATGAAAAACCCCGAGGTGACGGCAGCCGTGCCGTTTACCGAGCTGGACGGCATGCTGTCCTATAAAGGCTCGATGCAGCCGATCCAGATCAGCGGCATCGATCCGGAGCAGGAAGGCAAGGTCTCGATCGTGACCCAGCACATCGTGCAGGGCAGCCTCCAGGACTTGAAGCCCGACGAATACGGTGTGGTGCTGGGCGATATTGTTGCGCGGCGTTTCCGTCTGGGCGTGGGTGACAAGATCACCCTGATCGTCCCCGAGGCCAGCACCGCGCCTGGTGGCATTACTCCGCGCCTGCAGCGGTTGAATGTGGTGGGTATCTTCAAGGTTGGTGCTGAACTGGATGGCACCATGGGCCTGATCCATATGGCCGATGCTGCAGCCATTCAACACTGGGAGCCGAACCAGGTGCAAAGCGTGCGCCTGGCGGTCAAGGATCTGTACGCGGCACCGCAGGTTTCACAGCAAGTGGCGGCCGGCCTGGGGGATGGTTACAAGGCTGACGACTGGACTCACACCCAGGGCAGTCTGTTCAGCGCCATGAAAATGGAAAAAACCATGATCGGTCTGTTGTTGCTGATGATCGTGGCCGTGGCAGCGTTCAACATCATCGCCACGCTGATCATGGTGGTGAACGACAAGGGCGCCGACATTGCGATCTTGCGCACCATCGGTGCCACGCCGCGGCAGATCATGGCCATCTTTATGGTGCAGGGCACGGTGATCGGTATTGTCGGCACCTTGATCGGTGGCGTGCTGGGGGTGATTGCGGCGTTGAATGTTAGTGAACTGGTGGGCTGGATGGAGCGGGTGACCGGGCAGCATATCTTCAGTTCCGACGTGTATTTTGTCAGCAACCTGCCATCCGAGCTGCAGGGCGGCGATGTGGCGCTGATCTGCGGTGCGGGCTTTGTACTGAGCTTTCTGGCTACGCTGTATCCGGCGTATCGGGCAGCGAAGATTCAACCGGCCCATGCGTTGCGGTATTCCTGATAGTTGAAGAGCAAAAGCCCCTCACCCTAACCCTCTCCCGGAGGGAGAGGGGACTAAAGGCAAAAGCAGTTCTGCGCAGCGCCACAAATCAGCTCCCTCTCCCTCCGGGAGAGGGCTGGGGTGAGGGCAGCTTTGCTGGCAGCTCCACGACAAACCGCGTTACCCCCTCTTTCGACTCACAGCAGATCTGCCCGCCATGGGCACGAATGATCGACTGGGTGATCGCCAGCCCCAGCCCCGCATGCTCACTGCTGCCTTCACGGCGTGCCGGATCTGCCCGGTAAAACCGGTCAAACAGGCGTGGCAGCAGTTCTGCAGGGATTCCCGTGCCCGTGTTCTCGATGCTGATGCGCGCAGTGCCCGGCAAAGCCTCAATCAGCACTTTGATCGCGCCACCCGCCGGCGTATAGCGCAAGGCGTTATCCAGCAGGTTGGAAAGGGCGCGGCGCAGCATGCTGCGGTCGCCTGCAAGAAGTGCATTGCCTTCGCGGGTCAGTTCAATGTGCGAGTCTTCGGCCAGCAGCGCATAAAACTCCAGTAATGCCTCCACTTCCTGACCCAGATCCAGGGCTTCGCGCCGAGGCGTAAGCAAGCCGTGATCGGCCTTGGCCAGATAGAGCATGTCGTTGACCAGTTGCGCCATCCATTGCAGCTCTTCAAGGTTGCTATGCAGTGCCTCGCGGTATTCTTCAATGCCCCGGGGGCGGGTCAGGGTGACCTGGGTGTGGGTCAGCAGGTTGGACAATGGCGTACGCAGTTCATGTGCGATGTCGGCGGAGAATGCCGACAATCGCTGGAATGAATCGTCCAGTCGCGCAAGCATGGCGTTAAAAGCCGTGGCCAGCTCTGCCAGTTCAGCGGGCATTTGTTCCTGGGGCAGGCGGGCGTTAAGCGAGTCGGCCGAAACGCTGGCTGCGATCGCGCTCATGCGGCGCAGAGGGCGCAAGCCGCTGCGGGCTGCCCACGCACCGAGAATCGCCGTGGCCAGTGCCGACAGGCCTACAGTCATCCAGATCAATCTCTGCATGCGCTGCAGGAAGTGCTGGTGGTGGGTGATATCCAGCAACAGGGTCAGATGCGGCGCATCGGGGCTGTCGGTCTGCGGTACCAGAACACGGTAATCGGTGCCGTTTATTTGCAGGCTGCCCAAGCCCGGGCGGGTCTCAAGCTCCAGTGGCAGGCGCGGTGAGCTGTCAAACCATAGATGCCCGTCCGGGCCGCGCACCCGTATCGCCAGGTCCGGCTGGTGGGCCAGATCCTGCATCAGGGCGGGCAGGCGCAGGGTGAAGCGTTCAAGGGTGTCAGCCCCTTGCAGCGTACTGCGTAGTACGGCGAGGCGACTTTCCATCAGTTGCTGGTCGAGCTCGACAAAATGCACCTCGCTGGCGCGCCCGAACAGCACCCCGGCAAACAGCGATACCACGGCGGTACAACCGGCAAACAGCAGCGCCAGGCGGCTGCTCAACGACAGGCGGCGCATCAACTGCTGCGCTCTTCAAGCACATAACCCATGCCGCGCACGGTGTGGATCAGCTTCTGCTCATGGTTGTCGTCGATTTTCAGGCGCAGGCGGCGAATCGCCACTTCGATGACGTTGGTGTCGCTGTCAAAGTTCATGTCCCACACCTGTGAAGCAATCAAGGACTTGGGCAGCACTTCTCCCTGACGGCGTAGCAGCAGCTCCAGCAGGGCGAATTCCTTGGCGGTAAGGTCGATGCGCTGGCCGTTGCGCTCAACACGGCGGCGGATCAGATCAAGGCGCAGGTCGGCCAGTTGCAGGCTGGTCTCCTGGGGAGTGTTGCTACCGCGGCGCAACAGGCTGCGAACCCGTGCCAGCAGCTCGGAAAAGGCGAACGGCTTGACCAGATAATCATCGGCCCCCAGCTCCAGGCCGTGGACGCGGTCAGCGACCGCATCCCGTGCGGTCAAAAACAGCACCGGCATGCTCAGTCCGGCGCTACGCACCGCTTGCAGGATTTGCCAGCCATCACGGCCGGGCAGCATGACGTCGAGAATCAGCAGCGAGTAATCCCCGGTCAGGGCCAGGTGTTGCCCGGTAATACCGTCGGCCGCCAGTTCGGTGGTGAACCCGGCCTCGCTCAGGCCCTGGCGCAAGTACTGTCCGGTTTTGACCTGGTCTTCGACTATCAGCAGTTTCATGGTCGACTCATCATAAAAATTATCCTCAGCCTTATACCTTGGTGCAGGTTATGCAGGGTCAAGCTGACAAAGTTGTAATCTTGCAGTCAGTTGAATGCCAGTGCCGAGACTTTAAAGTAGCGCCAAGCCTGACATTTTTGTTTCTGGGAGTAAGTATGACCGCACGTATCCGTTTGTCGCTTGCTGGCTGTTTTTTGGCCTTGAGCCTGCCGGTAATGGCATCGCCTGCCGGGCATTTTGATTTTGGTCAGCCCGCACCTGCCGCCAGCGCCACGCGCACGGTTGAAATCGACATGACTGATATTGCCTTCACGCCAAAGTCGCTGGATGTGAAAGCCGGTGAAACGGTGCGTTTTGTCCTGGTCAACAAAGGGCAGTTATTGCACGAGTTCAACCTGGGCAATGCCGCGATGCACGCGGCACATCAGAAAGAAATGCTCGAAATGCAGCAAAGCGGCATGCTTACCCCGACCGGTATGGGGCATGACGGCATGGATCACTCGGCAATGGGCCACGGCGCCATGAATATGCCGGGCATGAAGCACGATGACCCCAACAGCGTGCTGGTCGAGCCGGGTAAAACCGCGGAGTTGACCTGGACCTTCACCCGCGCCGACAACCTGGAATTTGCCTGTAATGTGCCGGGTCACTATCAGGCTGGCATGGTCGGCAAGGTGAAAGTTGCGCCTTAAAACGTCCTGATTGTCGGTGAACGCTGAAAGCCTGGCTTAAACCCGATAGAATTACCGGGTTTTTCTAGCCAGGTTTTTGTCATGCATCCCGCCGCCGAACATTCCCCGCTGGGCAAGTCCAGTGAATACATCAGCACTTATACCCCGTCCTTGCTGTTCCCGATCCCGCGCGCGGCGAAATGGGCCGAGCTGGGGCTGAGCGCCGAAACGCTGCCTTATGTCGGCGTGGATTTCTGGACCTGCTTCGAGCTGTCCTGGTTGTTGCCATCGGGCAAACCGGTGGTGGCCATTGGCGAGTTTTGCTTTGCCGCCGATTCGCCGAATATCGTCGAGTCCAAGTCGTTCAAGCTGTATCTCAACTCGCTGAACCAGACGGTATTTGCCGATACCCCGAGCCTTGAGGCTACATTGCGTGCAGATTTGTCGGCCGCATCCGGCAAGCCTGTCAGCGTGCGCGTACGCAGTCTGGATGAAGTTCAGGCTGATGGCGTAGCCGTATTGCCGGGTGTGTGCATTGATGACCTGGATATCACGGTCAGTGATTACGCGCAGCCGCGTCCTGAATTGCTCAAGTGCGACGATTCCCAGGTGGTTGAAGAAAGCGTCTACAGCCACTTGCTCAAATCCAACTGCCCGGTCACCAGTCAGCCGGACTGGGGCACGGTGGTGGTCGAGTACCGTGGGGCGGCGCTGGATCACGCCAGTTTGCTGGCGTACCTGGTGAGCTTTCGCCAGCATTCGGATTTTCATGAGCAGTGTGTGGAGCGGATCTTTCTCGACCTGCAGCGTTTGCTCAAGCCCGAGAAGTTGACCGTGTATGCGCGCTATGTGCGCCGTGGTGGGCTGGATATCAACCCGTACCGCAGCACCGAAGCGGTCGAGTTCCAGAATGTGCGGTTGGTGCGTCAGTAATACGCTGTGACTCATGTGGGAGCGGGCTTGCTCGCGATAGGTCTATGCGGTTTGCCTGACAAACCGCGTCGCCTGAATCGCGAGCAAGCCCGCTCCCACAGAGTTTTGCTTAGCCGTTATTCAGCGCCTTGGCCTGCTCCAGCACTGCCTCGACATGGCCTGGCACTTTCACGCCGCGCCATTGGTGACGCAACACGCCGTCCTTGTCGATCAGGAAGGTGCTGCGATCCACGCCAAGGTACTCCTTGCCGTATAGCTTTTTCAGCTTGATCACGTCAAACAGCTGGCACAGGGCCTCGTCCTTGTCGCTCAGCAACTCAAACGGGAAGCCCTGCTTGGCCTTGAAGTTCTCATGGGACTTGAGGCTGTCGCGGGACACACCAAACACTTCGGTATTGGCCGCCTGGAACTCGGCGTAATGGTCGCGAAAGCCCTGGCCCTCAGTGGTGCAGCCCGGTGTGCTGTCCTTGGGATAGAAGTAGATCACTACCTGCTTGCCCTTGAGCTGCGACAGGCTGACGGTTTTTTCACTCGTCGCCGGGATCTGGAAATCGTCTACGGGTTGGTCAATTGCAACAGCCATTGAGTCGGTTTCCTTACATCGGGTTCTGTGGGCGCCAAGGTTCGATCAGTGCGTCCAGGTTCAACGCGTCGGCGAAGTCGAGGAACTGATCACGCAGCCAGCTGATTTGCACGCCGGCCGGCAAGGTCACGGTGAAGGTGGCGTTGAGCATGGTGCCGCCGGTTTGTGGCGCCTGATAGGTATCGCACGTCAGGTTTTCCAGCTCGACGTTGTGATCCATGAAGAACTGGCACAGCTCGTTGATGATGTCCGAGCGGTAGGCCGAGCTGACATAGGCCACGTACGGCAGCGCCTGCGGGCGGGTTTCAAGGGCCGCACTGCGTACTACATTGACGCTGAACGCGTGCTTTTTGGCCAGCGCAGGCAAGCCAGCTTCAAGGCGTGCCAGGGCGTCCCAGCTACCGGTAACTTCCAGGACCAGGGCACTGCATTCGCCGTGGCGAGTCAGGCGCGAGGTCACGACAGCGCAGCGATTTTCATGGCTGGCGCGGCACAGCACGTTAGTCAGCTCCATTGGGTTGGCGCCAAGGGCACTGATGACAAGGAATTGTTCGCGAACTGTGGGGGTGGACATTCAACCTTCCTAAAACGATGAGCGGTCAGTACGGTCGATGGGAGGCAAGTTGAGTATCAGGTAACACTTGAGCGTCAGAAGCCCGTCAATACTGCGTTCCAGGCGGTTTGCAGGCTCTGCAAAACGTGCTCGGTGGCGTTTGGGCGGGGCTTTTGGCGCTTGCTGAGGGCCTGTGAAACAGACTTGCGCACACATCAGTACCAATCAAAGGCTGAAGGGTAGCGAAAAGCAACGCGAAGGGGAATGCTCATCGGGCGCGCTGTTGCTTGTGCAAGGGTCATGGCGCCAGTACCATTACGGCTCTCTTTTTCCGGCAGGAGCGGTTGCATGATTGCGGGCAGTATGGTGGCACTGGTCACACCTATGGATGCACAAGGTCGTCTTGATTGGGACGCTCTTAGCAAACTGGTGGACTTTCACCTGCAAGAGGGCACCAACGCCATTGTTGCCGTTGGCACTACAGGTGAATCGGCAACTCTGGATGTGAACGAACACATTGAAGTGATTCGTCATGTCGTCAAGCAGGTTGCAGGGCGCATTCCGGTGATTGCCGGCACGGGCGCCAACTCGACGCGTGAAGCGATCGAACTCACCACCAATGCAAAGGCCGCTGGCGCCGATGCATGTCTGCTGGTGACACCGTATTACAACAAGCCGACCCAGGAAGGCCTGTACCAGCACTTCAAGGCGATCGCCGAAGCGGTCGATATCCCGCAGATCCTGTACAACGTTCCGGGCCGTACCGCCTGCGACATGCTGCCGGCTACCGTCATTCGTCTTTCCACCGTGCCGAACATCATCGGCATCAAGGAAGCCACCGGCGACCTGACGCGCGTACCGGCCATTCTGGCAGGGGTGAGCAGCGACTTCCTGGTGTACTCCGGCGACGACGCCACCGCAGTCGAGCTGATCCTGCTCGGCGGCAAGGGCAATATCTCGGTAACCGCCAACGTTGCTCCGCGTGACATGAGCGACCTGTGCGCTGCTGCGATGCGTGGCGATGCCGACACTGCCCGTGCGCTGCACGAAAAGCTGATGCCGCTCAATAAAACCCTGTTTATCGAATCCAACCCTATCCCCGTGAAATGGGCGCTGCATGAGATGGGCATGATGTCGGACGGTATCCGTCTGCCACTCACCTGGCTCAGCGAGCCTTGCCACGAACCACTGCGTCAGGCAATGCGCCAGTCCGGTGTCTTGGTTTAATTGAGGAAGCACTACGCATGAAGCGATTGGCCGGACTTTCCGCACTAGCCGTGATTATTTCCAGCACCAGCGGCTGCGGTTGGCTGTGGGGTCAAGAGGGTTACTTCCGCGACCGTGGCAGCGACTACCTGGAGGCGCGTCAAACCGCTCCAATGCAGTTGCCGCCAGGTGTCCAGACTGACAAGCGCCTTGTGCCGCTGTTGCCGATCCCCAGCAATGTGCCCGACGACAACGTCAAGGGCGAGTTTGAAGTACCGCGTCCACAGCCGTTGGCTGTAGCCGCCAGTGCCAGCGATTTCAGCCTGCAGAAAAGTGGCGACAGCCGCTGGGTCATGGCGCAGCGTTCGCCGTCAGAAGTCTGGCCGGTAGCGATGCAGTTCTTCCAGGACAATGGCTTCCGCATCGACGAACAGCGCCCGCAAACCGGCGAGTTCACCACGAGCTGGCAGCGTGCTGACGAGCTTTCCGCTCCGATCGCCCGCCATGTGGGCAGCAGCGGCCTGGCCTCCGACAGCGAAACCCGCCTGCGGGTACGCATCGAGCCGGGTGTGCAGCGCAATACCAGCGAAATCTACGTGGTCAGTGCCAACCGCCCGGCCGGTAGCAGTGCCAACGTCGACTTTGGCAACCGCTCGGTCAACACCGGTCTGGATGCAGCCCTGGTTGATGAAATGCTGATCAGCATGAGCCGCAACGCCGAGAAGGGCGGTTCGGTTTCGCTGCTGGCTGCCCGTGATTTCGACACCCCTGCGCGTGTGAGCCTGAACGAAGACGGCAGCGGCAACCCGGTGCTGACCCTGACCGAAGACCTCGACCGTGCCTGGTCCAGCGTAGGTCGTGCACTTGAACAGGGCGAATGGCGCGTTGAAGACATCAACCGCACGTTGGGCCTGTACTACATCAACCTCGCCGAAAAAGCCGAGAAGAAGGACGAGAAACCTGGTTTCTTCTCCGGTCTCTTTGGCAGCAAGCCGGACAAGGAAGAAGTTGAAGCCCGTGCCCAGCGCTATCAGGTTCGCCTGAGCAAGGTGGGTGAAAGCGTGCAAGTGACCGTCGAAGAAAACATCAACACCGTTGCCTCGCCAGAAGTGGCGCGCAAGGTGCTGGGCGTTATCCAAGACAACCTGGGCTGATTGTATGCGTTTTGCCGTTCTCGGCAGTGGTAGCCAAGGGAATGGCACGCTGATAGCCAGCGACAGCACCTATGTACTGGTCGATTGCGGTTTCTCGTTGCGAGAAACCGAGCGTCGTCTCGCCAGGCTGGGCATCAGCGCTCACCAGCTGAGCGCGATTCTGGTCACCCACGAACATGCCGACCATGTGCATGGCGTGGGTTTGCTGTCGCGGCGCTACAATTTGCCGGTGTACATGAGTCGTGGTACCCAGCGCGGGATGCGCAAGCCTCTGGAGGCCGCCGGTTACGTGGCGGGTGGTCAGACGCTGCAAATCGGAGCCTTGAATATCAGTGTGACCCTGGTCGCCCATGATGCCCAGGAGCCCACCCAGTATGTATTCAGTGACGGCAAGCGGCGATTCGGCTTGCTGACCGACCTGGGTTCGTATTGTGCTGGCGTGCTGGACAGCTATCGCGACCTGGATGCGCTGATGATTGAAGCCAACCACTGTCGGGACCTGCTTGCCCGTGGTCACTACCCTGCGTTTCTCAAGCGCCGGGTAGGGGGCCAGGAAGGACATTTGAACAACCACCAGGCCGCAAGCCTGGTGGCCGAGTTGGGCTGGCAAGACCTGCAACACCTGGTACTGGCCCACCTCAGCAGCAAGAACAACCTGCCGCAGCTGGCCCGGCAATGTTTTGTCGACACCCTTGGGTGCGACCCGGACTGGCTGCAACTGGCCGATCAAGATTCAGGGCTCGACTGGCGCACAATCGCCTAGCCCACCTACTTAGCATGCGGAGCCCATCATGGAAAAACGTGAAGAACTCTATCGCGGTAAAGCGAAATCGGTTTACAAGACCGACGACGAAAACCGCTTGATCCTGCTGTTTCGCAACGACACTTCGGCGTTCGACGGCAAGCGTATCGAACAACTTGATCGCAAGGGCATGGTGAACAACAAGTTCAACGCCTTCATCATGCAGAAACTTGAAGAAGCCGGCGTGCCGACCCAATTCGACAAACTGCTGGGTGACAACGAGTGCCTGGTGAAGAAACTCGACATGATCCCGGTCGAGTGCGTTGTGCGTAACTACGCAGCGGGCAGCCTGGTCAAGCGCCTGGGTGTGGAAGAGGGCATGAAGCTCAACCCGTACACCTTCGAACTGTTCCTCAAGGACGACGCCAAGGGCGACCCGTTCATCAACGAATCCCACGTCGTGGCTTTCGGTTGGGGCACGGCCGAGCAACTGGTTCGCATGAAAGAACTGTCGCTCAAGGTCAACGACGTACTGAACAAGCTGTTCGATGACGCTGGCTTGCTGCTGGTCGACTTCAAACTTGAGTTCGGCGTATTCCACGACGGCTCCATCGTCCTGGGTGACGAATTCAGCCCGGACGGCTGCCGTCTGTGGGACAAGGCTACCGGCAAGAAAATGGACAAGGACCGCTTCCGTCAGGGTCTGGGCGACGTAATCGAAGCCTACGAAGAAGTTGCAAACCGCCTCGGCGTCCCGCTTTAAGCAGTAAAGGCGCGCAAGCAACTGATACAGCGCGGTTTTTTTGAAAAAAGGCTTTGCCATAATCAAAAACCGCGCTATTATTCGCGCCGTTGGAGAGATGCCAGAGTGGCCGAATGGGACGGATTCGAAATCCGTTGTACTGGCGACAGTACCTAGGGTTCGAATCCCTATCTCTCCGCCATATTGAAAAAAACCTTATAAATCAATGATTTACGAGGTTGAAAAAATGGTGATTTGTAGCAAGGTTTTGTAGCAAAAACCTGACATGCAGATCGCCATTTTTTTCGTCTGTCGTTTGAGCCTCCGTTGCTCGTTCTGAGCGTCTTTGGCCGCTGTGGCTACCTCCTCTATACTATCTGCTGATTTTTCGGTGCTTCTGCGAGGCTCTGAGCCGTTCCTGTGCCTGATTTTGGGATCAGGGTCTCCAATGGTGCGGGGACTTGTACCCGTGCCGGTGGGGACCGGATAGTACGGAATGAATGCGTTTGGAGCCGCGTTAGTATTTTTTTTGCTATGCCTGACGCAGAATGACCCCTTAGAGGGATTCTGGTAGTCACTCAATTTGCAATCATAAGGACCGCAGCATGCAAACCAAGGAAAGCATTCAGTCAGAACTGAACAGCCTTTATGAGCAGTTTAAGAGCAACACATCTCTCCCTTCAGGGCTTGCTGAACGCACGTCACCTCCCTTGCTCCTGAGCGTGCCAGAAAAATGGCTGAACTCTACTAAGCGGGTGCTGGTAGTTGGGCAAGAAACGCTTGGTTGGGATTTTCATCCCGGTGACTACTTCCCCGATCTTAAAGATCCGATCATGACCTTCGCGGATTTCCAAGCCACGCCGAATAGCGTAGCCGCACTTACTGCTGGCTATCGTGATTTTGAGTTCGCTAGGCATCAACCGGGGAATTACAACAGTCCGTTTTGGCGAGCCTACCGCAGCGTGCGATCCTCTTTGGGGGAGGACGTAGATGGTGCTGAAACAGCGGTGCTCTGGACTAACCTTTTCAGGATGTCGCTCGACAATGGAAGTGTGTATGAGAATGGGAGTTCTGAAGAGGCTGCACTGATACGGGAGGCGGGTTCGGCCTTGCTACGTGCTGAAATTCAGGTACTCGCTCCAACCTCTGTGATTTTCTTCACTGGACCCAACTACAACGAGCATCTCTACGCACAGTTTCCGGGGGTCGAGCCTTTCAATCTTGAAAACTATGAGCCGGAGAAAACCTCCATGCTGAAACACCCCCTGTTACCGATCCTAACTTTTCGAACCTATCATCCTGCTTATCTAGCAAGAAGTGGTCAGTGGGGGATAATTTCAGAGATTACCGCTTGGAATCAAGAAACGGCTTAGTCTGAATATATCTATTAACAACTGATAAAGGCCCCTCTGCGGAGGGGGCTACCCTTGGTATATTGCGGTAAGTCGGACAGTAAAGGTTGAATCGCCCCTAGTTTCGTAGACACCTCCAAGCCTTAAAATGAGGCCCATTAGGAGGTGCCATGAGCAACCAG